>CAXTTW010000411.1:0-2544 GCA_964247255.1 uncultured Acidobacteriaceae bacterium | reverse complement strand
GTAGTGGGCGTCCACCCGCCCCGCAAGCGCCCGCGCCGGATCCTCCGCTCGCGCGCTCAGGGCGCCGAACAGCAAAACGGCGAGGCCGAAGCCCCGCCGCGTTCGCCCCCGGCCGCTCACTGCACGGTTTGGGTGCAGTTGGAGCCGCCCGCCGGGTCGTACTTCACGACGTTTTCCTGGTCGATGCAGAAGCCGCGATTGCCGGTTTTACCCGGCGACTGCGGCACCGCGATCGCCTCGAAGCCGGTGATCTGGTCCTGGTTGTTGACCGTGACCTTGGAGCAGTTCACGACCGAAAAGGTGTAGCCGCTCTTTTGCCCGCCGGCCAGGTCGGACCCGAGCACCTGCGCCTGGGTGGCGGAAGGCGCTTGCGAGCCCGGGGTGCCCCCGAGCGGCGGCAGCCCGCAGGCGAAGCCCTGCGCCGGGTAGCTGGTCTGGTATTGAATTTCCGCTTGGTAGATGGCGCGCAGCGACTGGATCGCCGAGGTTTCGTTGGCTTGCTTCTTGATACCGGAAAAGTTCGGGATCGCGATCAGCATCAAAATCAGCATGATGGAGATCACGATCAAGAGCTCCATCAGGGTAAAGCCGGACTCCGCGCAGGACGGGCCGGTACGGCGGCGTGAAAAGGGCTTCATAGGCATGCGACTCCGTTGAACCGTGCTTTGTGAGCCGGTTTCCCGACTAAATCCTACCCGACGGAACCTCAGGATGTCAGCCGGGGCTCAATGGCGGGCGCGACGACGGGAACAGGCTTGCGCCCGGACAACGCCGCGAACACCCCCGCGAGAACCAGGCCGCAGCCCAGCAGCTGCCAGCGCCCCACCCCCTCATGCGCCAGCAGGACGCCGGCCAGCAAAGCCACGAGCGGGTTGACATAGGCATAGGTGGCCACACGGCCGGCCGGCTCGTGGTGCAGCAGCCACACATACGCGGTAAAGGCGACGATCGAGGCGGCCACGAGGTACGCGAAGGAAAGGGAGACCAGCGGCGTCCAGTGCGCGACCGCGTGGAGAAAGGCGCGCGTTTCCCCGGACAGCCCGGCCAGCAGCAGCAGAGCCGCGCCGCCGGTGGTCATCTGCAGGGCCGAGCGCATGCCCTGGTCGGCGGGCAGAGCGAGCGACCGGCTCCAAACGCTGCCCACCGCCCAGCACAGGGTTCCGCACAGCAGCACGGCGATGGCCAGGTGCGTCGTGTGCGGGCCGGCTGCGGCGCTGTTGCTTGTGTGCGCCAGCGCGCAAACGCCTCCGATGCCCAGGGCGCTGCCCGCGAGCGTCGCCGGCGAGGGCCGGTAGCCCGGCGTCAGCGCCCACTCGGAGACAGCGACCCACACCGGCATGGTCGCTACCACGACGGCGGCGGCCGACGAGTAAAGCCGCTGCTCCGCCCAGAAAAAGCAGGCGTAGTTGACGGCGAACATCAAAAGGCCGAGCTTGGCGGACTCGGTCCACTCCCGCGCGGACGGCCAGGGCCTGCGCCCCGCCCGGCAAAGAGCCAGAAGAAGCACGCCGCTGAGCAGGAACCGGAACCCGGCCGTCGCGAACGGCGGGGTGACCAGCACCACGGTCCGCACGCCGAGAAAGGTGAGGCCCCACAAGACGTATACGGCGGCGTAGGCACCGACGCGCCGCCAATCCGGGATGGTCGGGGAGGAGGTCATGGCAAGAGCAAGCGTAAACCGCTTTCGCTCGGGCTCATCGTTAGGTCGGCTCGTCGTGAAGCGAAACGGCCTGCTTTGCTGCAGAAGGCAAGCAGGTTCTCCGGTACATCAATCTCACGCCATGGGTCATCCTGACGAGCAAAGCGAGGAAGGATCCGCTGCTTAGACGGAGACCCGCATAGCGAAAGCAGGCCCTTCACTTCGCTCAGGACGACGCAGAAGCGGGTTTGCACACCATGCTTTCGCGAGCGCCGCAGCCAAGCAAAATTGACCTTCCGTTGAAGGAACCCATCCGTCCGGCCTGTTAACGTTCACTCGTCGCCCCGAAAGGACCCGCTCATGCTCGTTTCCGCCCGCTCCGCCGCCCTTATTTTTGCCTGCGCTCTGCTTCCCGCCGCGGCGCAGGTTCCCGGACCGAACGGGCCGAATGGACCCGGTGCCGGCAATGCCCGCGCCGCGGCGATCGCGAACGGCTCTCCGCTGGTCCAGTCGGCGTACGCGTTTCTGGGCGCGCAGATCGACCGTTTGAGCGACGCGAACCTGCGCGCGCAATCGCGCGACGCGATCCTGAACCCGCAAACTTGCGTGCTGCACCGCGCCAACCTGAAGCCGGCGGACCGGCAGGCGATCGTCGACCAGCTGCTCGCCCAGGGCCTGCTGAGCCGCGCCGACGACGCGGCGTTTCCGGGTGGGCTGCTCGCCGGGGTGTTTCCTCCGGTGCTCGACGACAACACGGCCTGCCCGCACCTGCCGATGGCGTGGATCGCGGCACCGGGGTCGGGCAACAACTCCCACCACTCCTACCCCGGCGGCCTCGCCGTGCACGAGAGCAATAACGACACCGCGGACATCAATCTGGCCTCCGAGTTCCGCAGCGTCTACGG
>CAXTTW010000410.1:0-2547 GCA_964247255.1 uncultured Acidobacteriaceae bacterium | reverse complement strand
GTACCGACCGGGGTCGCCCCGGCGACTCCCGCCCCGGCGACCACGGCAAGCGCGGTGCCGCCCGCAGCCTCGGCCCCAGTACCCGCGGATACCGGCAAAGGCTTGTTCGGGCGAAGGAACAAGGAAGTCGCGAGCGCGCCCAAACCGCAGAAGCGTGAGAAGGTCCGCTTCGGCCAGGCCCCCCGCGAAAGCCTCCCCGCCGGTCCCACCAAGGGCGAAGACGCCGGGGCCGCCCCCGCGAACGGCAACGGCTCGGCGAACGAGGCCGAAACCGCGGCAAGTCAAAACCCGAGCGGAAACCAGGTCAACAGCAACATCCGCTTCTCGACCGGCGAAAGCGCCTCGGACCAGCAGGCTTCGGTCGAGAAAAAGACCCGCTTTTCCGACCGCGCCCAGATTCCCAAGGCCGTAAAGCAGGAGCGCGCTCGCAAGGCGAAGCAGGACCGGTTCCCGACCGCCCCGCCGGACGCGCAGGAGCTGGCCGACAAGAGCACCCAATCCAAGCCGCTCGGGCTCAAGGGCGATACGTCCATCGCCCCGCCCAAGCCCAAGCCGACGGGGATCAAGACGCGCTACTCCGACGAGGCGGGCAAGCCGAAGGCCGCGCCGGACGCCAATCCGGGAGTCGGATCCGATCTCGCGCCGCCTCCGGCCCAGCCCGCGGCCGAGCCGTCGCCGCAGGCACCCCCGGGTTCCGACGCGCCGGTTCAGACGCAAACGACCCCGTCCGGTTCCGGCGATCCGCTGGGCCCGACGATCCCGGCCGCCCAGCCCCCGGCCCAGCCCCAGCGATGAAGGACTTCTTCCTCAAAGACCTGTCTGCCAAGGAGAACCAAGTCGTCACGGGCTACTTCGCCGCCGCCAACCGGCAGATGCGGACTACCGCGGGCGGCGCGGCTTACCTGTCGCTGACCCTGTGCGACGCCACCGGCCAGGTCGAGGCGCGCATGTGGGAGCCGGAAACCGCCGGCCAGTTCGCCTCGGGCGACATTGTAAAGCTGCGCGGCACCGTGTGCCGCTACCAGGACAAGCTTCAGATCAAGATCGACCGCCTGCGCCGCGCGGACCCCTCGGCCGACGGGGCGGAGTACGAGGCCGGAGACTTCGCCCCGAAAACCGAGAAAAACATCGACGAGCTGTGGGCCCGGCTCACCGCCTTCGTCGCGAGCTTTGCCAACCCGCATCTGCGCGCGCTGCTCCAGGCCTTCCTCGACGACCCCGTGGTTGCCGGGCCCTGGCGCGAGGCACCGGCGGCCAAAGCGCTGCACCACGCCTGGATCGGCGGCCTGCTCGAGCATGTAGTCGCACTCGTCGAGGTCTGCGACCGGACCGCGCCGTTCTATCCCGAGGTCGACCGCGACCTCCTGCTTGCCGGGGCCATGCTGCACGACATCGGCAAGCTGCACGAGCTGCGCTGGGGTACCACGTTCGGTTACACCATCGAAGGGCAGCTGCTTGGCCACATCACAATCGGCATCGGCATGGTGGAGGCCAAGATCGCCGCGCTGCCGGAGTTTCCGCCGCGCCTGCGGACGCTTCTGCTGCACCTGATCCTGTCGCACCACGGGCGGCTGGAGTACGGCTCGCCTAAGCTGCCCATGACGGCCGAAGCGCTGCTGCTGCACTATCTTGACGATCTGGAAGCGAAGATGCAGACCCTTCGGTCGGAGTTCGCGAAAGCCGCCGCGAACGGTACCGGTGCCGGCGAGCCGACCGACTACGTGCGCTCCATGGAGCGGCCCCTGCTGGACACTCGGGCGTACCTGGCGGGGGAGTAGACGAGCACTTCGGTACCGTTTCCGAGCCGAGGCAATCGCGCTAGCTTCACTTTATGCGCTTCAGTTGGGATCCGGCGAAAGACGAAGCGAACTGGCGCAAGCACGGAGTAAGCTTTGAGGCGGCAGTTACTGTTTTCGATGACGAGTTCCTCGTCGTGCAGGAGGATCGCTTTATCGACGGAGAACTGCGCTGGCACGCGCTCGGTCAAAGCGCGGAGCACGTCTTGCTCTTGGTCGTGCATACAGTCGAGGGCGAGTGGGAAGATACGTTTAGGATCATTTCCGCGCGAAAGACGGAAAAAGATGAGAGGGGAATCTATGCGTCAAGTTTTTTACGAGCGCGTTCCCGGTGAGCCCGTGCCGGAACCGATCCGGCGTGAGTTGGCCCAGCTCGACGCGGTGCCGGATGAACAAATCGACTTCTCCGAAATCCCGAAACAGAAATCGGAGGACTGGAAAAGCGCCCGCCTTTTCAAGGACGTTTACAGCCGGACGGGTAAAAGCGTTTTACTCGACGACGACATTCTGGCCTGGCTCAAGGCAGGCGGCCCGGGTCACCGGGAGCGCGCCAACCAGATCCTGCGCGAGCGCATGCTCGCCGAGCGGAGCAAGAGTAAAGGGTGAAGGAGCACAAGTACGATCCTTCACCCTTCGCCCCTGTCCCCTCGCCCCTGCCTTCTCCCCCGGTACACTGAACCTACAAGCTACGTTTCTCCACCGCAGGGGAGTACCACGGCGAAGCCCTGGTCGCCCACGGTTCCGGAATGCC
>CAXTTW010000409.1:0-2553 GCA_964247255.1 uncultured Acidobacteriaceae bacterium | reverse complement strand
ACCGGCGGCTGCGCGCGCTGCGCTGAGCGGCGAGCCTTTCAGATCGAGGGTCATCCCGAGAAGCGGAGTTGCGAAAAATCTTCTTTTCACACCGGAGCAGCTAGCAATCTGGGCCCGCGACCAACTGAACCGCCTCATAAGGGACACCCTCCGAAGTGGGCGCCAGGCGCGCAGCCGGTTTAAGAATCCGTCCACCGCGTCGTCGCCCCGTGGGCCAGCCCGCCGCCGTCCTGCGCGGTTACGATCAGCTCGTGCTCCGCGCGCGGCGCGCTCGATCCCACCCCGGCGAAGCTCCGCTCGTACTTTTCTGTCCCCGAGGTCAGCACCAGCTCCTCCAGCCACATCCCGTCCAGTTGCACGCTCACGTTTGCGATGGACTCGTCCTTGCCGGCGACGACTGTGACCGTGATGTCCGACCCGACGAAAGCCCGCGCGTGCGTCGCCGTGAAGGTCATCGCTCCGCCTTGCTCCGGGCCCGGTGCTCCACCATCAGGCACCGGTCCGCGACCGTCAGGATGCCGTCGGCCTCGGCCCAGTCCGTCGCTTCGTCGTGCACGACGCCGAGCTGCAGCCACACCGCCGGGATTTTCAGACGCATCGCATCTTTCACGATGTTCGGCACGTAGGTCGGCCTGCGGAAGACGTTGACCAGGTCGATCGCGTTCTCCTTCGCGGCGGCGTCCAGGTCCGGGTAGGCCCGCTCGCCCAGAACGCTTTCAACCTCCGGGTTGACCGGCACGATCCGGTAGCCGGCCACCTGCATGTACCTGGACACGCGATAGCTGTCCCGGTCTTCGCGGTCGCTGAGCCCCACCACCGCGATGGTCTTCGTCTCGCTTAGAATCCGGTCAATCGTCCCCTGCTCGTTCATCGCCCCTGCTCTCTTGACGCAGCACCCGCACCCGAAGAGATGTCATCCGGAGCGACAGGGTTGATTCTAGGCGCGCGGCCTCCACGCCTTGACGAAAGACTTGGAGGCCGACCGCTACTTCGAGTTCGGGATCAAGACCTCCTTATCGACTCCGCTCGCGCTATGGACGATTTGTACGGTCGGCTGAAAACCTATGTAGTAAGACTTTGTCGAAGGTTCATAGGCCATCAGCCAGCACATCTGTGTATGAGTGCCCGTCAGAACCTGATTCAGAAGGTTTCTCGCAGGTTGAGGCCTCGAGGAGGCCAGAGAGATTCTTGTACGCTCGATATCCGGGTCCAGCAGACCGCCTCGCTGTACCCTGAGACCGGTTGCGGCTGTTATAGAAGAAAGGATCGTATCGATAGCTTGTCCGATCGGCTGGTCCGAAACCGATAGAAGAACGGGAGTATCGAGCAGGTCGGGAGTTCCATTATCGGCCGGCACAACGTCGAAGCGTTGAGCCCCGGACTGAACGAGCTTGAAGCGGTGACCGGCGAGCCTTCCATTTTCCTGCCGGACTAGGTTTTCCAAGAGTTTCGTTTTCTCTTCATAGGACACGTTCGCGGGCTTACCGAGCGAAGCCCATAACTTGCCCCCGGCGAGCCTTCCTCTCACGTCCAGGTCCGCATCGCCGTAAACTGGATCTTCGTAGTCCACTGCCCACCCATATTACCGGCGTATCGCTTCGAGGGCCTGACTGAGCGGTCGAGGACTGTTCGCCGTAACCTGAATCGTGCCGCTGCCCGAGTCGGCTACCTGCGCGTGCTTCATGTAAGCAGCGGAACCCGTTTGTACCTGACCGAAAAGGGGCGTGCAGGTCAAGAGTGAGCTGGCCAGCAAATGACTTGCTTTCATGACGATTCCTCCTTGATGTGTCGGCTTGTAAGTCGCGGCGGGACTTTAGTAGTGCTCCTGCCTGCATGTACCGATGCGGCAGTTCACTCCATAGGCCGAATAGACACTGGCAGTCAATTGCTGCGACGGAACGTATAGGTAGGGCACTTGCGACGAATCATAAGGACACAAGATTGTCAATGCCTGATTGATCTGCGCACCGCAAGGGAGATCGATGATGGGGGTGGTGCTGCCGACGTAGGAATTCGCTCTGATCGATTCAACCGAAGCTGTCGTCCATCCCACAACATCCGGGCCGTAAATCGCTCCGCCCGTTAAAGGCCATACGCCTTTAGAGATTTGAGGGTGTTCCGGGACCAGAGCGGGATTTACCTGCGGAGAATAACAACCGTCTGTACCGGCGTCCGCGGGAGCGGCTTCCTGGACGGTCCAGCCGGCATAGTTTCCGGCTCCGCCGATTAGACCCTGATAGAAGTTGCTTGCAGCGGCTGAAGAACCGGTCGTGTCATCGGTTGTGTGGTCTACCTGCTCCCCGGTCGGGTAATAACAATAGCCTTGCGCGAAAAGGGAAAAGGGGGGTGATCGTGAGCATTGCAAACGCTACTGCTTTCACTCTCATATTTATGCTCTCCTCGCTTGAGTCAGGCCTGGAAAGCCTGTTGCGAAGTAGGCCATGACCTTGTTGAACGACTTGTCAACGGTTCGGTACAAAATTCTGAGCAGATTCACACTCGGTTGTCGCCCTCAAACCTCTAGGTCATCCACCCCCGCCGCGACCGGTACCC
>CAXTTW010000408.1:0-2557 GCA_964247255.1 uncultured Acidobacteriaceae bacterium | reverse complement strand
CCCTCACCCCGGCAGTCTGACGACCGGCCCAAACTCCAGGCGAGGGGGGCATCCTGAACAGAGCGCAGCGCAGGGGAGAAACCTGCTTTTCCAGCCTCAACGAGCGGCCCGCTCAGGAACCTCAGTTTTGACCGAACGATCGCTCTTCAGTCTCGCCCTGGCTTGTTCCCTTGCCGCTCACGCCGCCCCCGTCCGCTTCACCGACACCACGGCCCAGGCCGGCATCCACTTCCATCACACCAACGGCGCGTTCGGCAAAAAGTACCTTCCGGAGACCATGGGCTCCGGCGTGTGCGCGCTCGACTACGACGGCGACGGCCGCCAGGACATTTTCTTCGTCAACGGCCGTGCCTGGCCCGGCCACCCCGACGCCCACGCCACCGCTGAGCTCTACCGCAACGTCGGCGGGGGCACTTTCACCGACGTGACCGCCGCCTCCGGTCTGGGCATTCCCGCCTACGGGATGGGCTGCGCCATCGGCGACTTCGACAACGACGGCCGCGACGACCTGTACCTCACCGCGCTCGACGGAAACCACCTGTTCCGCAACCTGGGCGGCGGCCGGTTCGCCGATGTGACCGGCCATGCCCGCGTCGCCGACGGCGGCTTCTCGACCGGCGCGGTCTGGTTCGACTACGACAATGACGGCAAGCTCGACCTGTTCGTCTCGCACTACGTCACCTGGTCGGTCGCGACGGACCAGACCTGCTCGATCGACGGCACCCACAAGTCCTACTGCACGCCGGAGGCGTACAAGGGCCAGAGCGGCACGCTGTTCCACAACCTGGGCAACGGCCGCTTCGAGGACGCGACAAAGCGCGCCGGCCTGTACGACCCTTCGAGCAAATCCTTAGGTGTGGTCCTGCTCGACTACGACGACGATGGCCGGCTCGATCTGTTCGTCGCTAACGATACGCAACCGAACAAGCTCTACCGCAACAACGGCGACGGCACCTTCACCGAGTCCGGCTTTGCCGCGGGCGTGTCGCTGAGCGATGCGGGCAGGGCGCGCGCGGGCATGGGCGCGGACTCCGCCGATTTCGACAACTCCGGCCGCACGGGGTTGGTCATCGGCAACTTCACCAACGAGAGCCTGTCGCTGTACCGCAACGAGGGCGAGGGTTTGTTCACCGACCTTTCCGCCGCCTCCGGCATCGCCCCGCCGTCGGCCAAGTCGCTTACCTTCGCCACGCTCTTCCTCGACTACGACCTCGACGGCCTCCCGGATATCTTCGCCCTCAACGGCCACGTCGCTGACGATGTTTCCGTCACCCAGCCCTCGATCAAGTACGCGGAAACGCCCCTGCTTTTCCGCAATGCCGGGGGCGGCCGGTTTACCGACGTTTCCGCGAGCGCGGGCGCGCCCTTCGCTGCCCCGGTCGTCGGGCGGGGGGCAGCGGCGCTCGACTACGACCTCGACGGCGCGCCCGACCTGGTTCTCACCACCTCCGGCGGCCCCGCGAAGCTGCTCCGCAACGGGGGCGGCTCGGGCAATGCCGCGCTGCGGGTCCGTCTGATCGGCGGCAAGTCGAACCGCGACGGGATTGGAGCCAAGCTGGTCCTGAGCACCCCACGGGGCAAGCAGACGCGCATGGTCCGCTCCGGCTCCTCTTACCTATCCCAGTCGGAACTGCCGGTCACCTTCGGCCTCGGCGCCGCTCTGAAAGGCTCACTGACACTCGACATCGCGTGGCCGAGCGGGCGGAAGCAGTCCATCGCCGGGCTACGGCCGAACAGCTTCGTCACCATCGACGAAACGAAAGGTGTTACCTCGACCGCGCCGCTGCGGTAAGAGTCAGCCCCGGCGCTGCTCCGGCGGCGCGTAGAACGTGCCGATCTCCTCCGCCGACACTCTGATCGCCGCGCTCGACTCAATCAACGCCGCGATCGCCGCATCCGTCATGCCCTGCCCGCGCAGGGCTTCGATCTCGTCGCTCACCATGCCGACAAACGACTCGACCGAAAACTCCTCGGGCTTGAGCCCCGCCGCGTCGCGCAAGGCCTGCTGTGCTTTAAGCGCACTCTCAATCCGTATCGGCCTCATCCCGCGAACCCCGCCCTTTCCAGCATCGCCCCGATTTCGCCGCGCGAAACGCCGAGCAGCCCGGCTCCGGCGTACAGGTCCTCAGACAGCACCGGGTATACACCATCCGGGGGCCGCTTGCCCAGCCCAGCTATGTCGAACCGGGCCACCAGGCGGTACACCCGCTCCTCGTCGACCCGGCCCTCCAGGGCTTCGGCGAAGATCGCCCGCGACTCCGGCCCGAATACAGGGTCGCCCCACAGCAGAAATCCCGGAACGGGCCGGTGGAGGCGGCGCAGTGTTTCCGCCCAGCTCGCCGCCGCGAAGTACACGAGCGACAAGACCCGGAACGCGCCGGAGTCGCCCATATGCGCATACAGCGCCCCGATCAGCCGCGCGGCCGCGAGCAGGTCCTGCTCCGTCGCCCGCGCATAGTCTTCCCAGTGGGACGCGCCTTCCAGGACCCGCCCCAACCGCTCCACCCCCAGCAGCGACAGCGGAAATCCGGTCGAAAACAGCGGGTCTACGAAACCC
>CAXTTW010000407.1:0-2559 GCA_964247255.1 uncultured Acidobacteriaceae bacterium | reverse complement strand
ACTCCCGCGACCGCTCCGCGCGGGAGCGGCTGCGGGGCAAAGGTTAATCCGCTCTCAGAAAAGTTGGAAGTTCACCGTTACGGACAGTGCCACCGGCACCGCTTTTCCTCTCAGTGTTCCAGGGCTGAACCGGTACTGCTTGACCGCAGCCACCGCTTTTTCGTCCAGGCTCCGGGCAGCGCGACGATCTTTAGGCTTGGCGGATTCGGCCATGGAATGAGCGACTTTCACATCCTGGGGAGTACCCCGCGCATCCACAACGAGCGAAATTGTGACTGTGCCTCCGTACTTATGTTTACGAGCTTCATCCGAGAACTCAGGATCGACGGAGTACTCCAGCTTCGGGGCTATTACCTCCCCACCGGGCTTGTAAATGACGGGTTCCGTCGGGGGCGGATTCGTATCGGCTTTTTGTGCCGATAGCCCGAGCGCACAGAAGCATAGGCAACAGCCAAAAACGAGTTGCACTCGCCGCATTTGCGCCTCCCCTCAATGCGGCAGCGCCCCGGGGAACATCAGCGGCTTCCCTTCCCCGAACACCGTCGGCGGCGCCTTACGCGGGAGCATCGCGTCCCGCATCGCCGTGTCGTAGACGAAGATCGCTTCCACCACTGCGGCCTGCCGCAGGTCGTCCGCGCGCAGCCCCTCGTACACGTCGAAGTTCGAGTGGTGGCGCTTGGTGTCGTAGTCCAGAGGGTCCTGCACGAACTGGAACCCGGGGATGCCGACCGCGTCGAAGGGCAGGTGGTCGGTCCCGCCCGTGTCCTGGTTGGTCACCGTCGTCACGCCCAGGTCGCGCAAGGGGGCGATCCACTGCTCGAAGACCGGCGCGACCGACGGGTTGGACTGCGTGTAAATGCCCCGGATGCGCCCGGACCCGTTATCCACGTTGAAGTACCCGGAGATCTTCGTGCCTTCAGACTTCAAGGCAGGCGGCCCGCTCGGCTCGCGCAGAAACTCCGGCAGCGAGGCATCGCCGCCCAGCGGCACCGTCCCGAAGTGCTGCCTGACATAGCCGCTCGAGCCGAAGATGCCCTCCTCCTCGCCCGACCACAGCCCGATCCGAATGGTCCGCCGCGGCTGCACCTTGAGCGCCGTCAGAATGCGCATGACCTCCATCGCCACCACCGAACCCGCGCCGTTGTCCGCCGCGCCGGTCCCGCTCGCCCAGGAGTCCAGGTGCCCGCCCACCATTACCACCTCGTCCTTGAGCGTGGGGTCGGTCCCGGGGATCTCGGCGACCGTATCGAAGCCGTGCTCATGGTCGCCCGTGAACCTGGCCTCGACCTCCGCTTCGAGGGTCACCGGCACGTGCGCCGCAAGCAGACGGGTTACCCGGCCGTAGTTTTCGATCGAGGCAACCAGCAGCGGCACCGGCGTGGCATGGGCGCGCTGGTACGAAAACCACGAAAAGTTCGAGTTCGAGTCGTCGAAGATCGTCCCTTCCTGGCCGCCGTGGCGGTCGCCGTCGCGGCTCGGGACGACAACCGCGATGACGCCCTCGTCATGGAGAAACTGTCCGAGCTTCTCCCGCATCGGCAAGACTCGGGTGAAGTAATCCTTTTCCTCGCCTTCCTTTTCCGGCGGCCCGAGAGGGACCTTTCCGAGCTTTGACAGCGCTTCGTCCGAGTAGCGCTCGACGAGCGCCGTATCTTCCTCGCCGACCGAACGAATCTTTCCGAGCAGCACCACCTTGCCCCGCAGCTTACCTTTGAATGGAGCCAGCTGCGTTTCCAGGGCAGGGGCTTCCTTGCCGCTGTCGACGGACATCGTGATCGCCTCGCCCCGCACGGGTCCGGGCTTGCTGTTCGCGGCCACGGTCGCGGGCGACCATGGCGCTGCCTGCGCGATGAACACCGCCGGCGCGGGCGCGACCATGCGCAGACGCGAGCTCTCCTGCTCCCAGCCCATGCCGAACTCGCCCCAGTCCTCCAGGTGCGCGTTGGCGCAGCCCATCGCGGCAAGGGTGTCGCGCGTCCAGGCGTTCGCTTTCGCCATTTGCGGCGAACCGGTCAGACGCGGGCCGATATCGTCGGCCAGCGCGCTCGCGTACTCCATGACCCGCGAGTGCTGGAAGCCTTCGTCGCGGATGCGCGCGTACATCGCGAGGTCGATCTTCTCGGGCGCTCCTTGCGCGCAAATAGGAAGCGCAACCGCGAAAAACAGCAACGAAACTGCTACGAGCACAGCCCGCATGCGCCCCTCCTCCGGTTGTGGAGGAGCATAGCAGTCCCGCGCGCGAATGCAACGCCAAAATCCTTGCGGCGGCACGAGCGACTCCCAGAATGGAACCGGCTGTTCCGTAAGTGTCAGAACGACGCCGACGCCACCCGTGCCGCGGCTCCCCGGATAGCCAGTCCATCTGTGCGCCCGGCGAAGTACCGCGCATTCAGCTCGGCCCGGCCCAGGTCCTCGACACGCGCGAACCCGCCGAGCTCGGCCCGCAGCGCATCCGGCGTCCACCCGCTCAGGAACGGCTCGCCCTTGGCCGTCGCGCGGGCTTGCAATGAGTCGAACTGCCGCCGCTCCTCCTCGGCGAGCGCCTCCGGCGGGAGGCGG
>CAXTTW010000406.1:0-2568 GCA_964247255.1 uncultured Acidobacteriaceae bacterium | reverse complement strand
GGTGAGACGCGCCCTGCCGATCTAAGCAATCCTGTAGAGGTGGTATTCGAGGGAGTGCGGCGGTCCTCCCGCTCAACCCCGAAAGCCCTCCGGCTGTCCGTTTCCGGACACCCTGTCCATTTCCGGACACTTTTGGACTGCCCAAACACGAAAACCTGAGCATTTCCGCCGAAACACTCTGGCCCTTGACGTGCATTAGAGACAGGCATCCGGAGGCCCACCATGCTCGTTCCAGCGCCGCTCCCGCTCTCCATCCTGCGCCAAGCCGTCCGCCGCCTGCGCCGCGCGCCCGGCTACGCGCTCACCGTGGTCGCCGTGCTCGCGCTCGGCATCGGCGCGGTCACCGCGATCTTCTCGGTAGTCTACGGCGTCCTCATCAAGCCCTACGGCTTTGAAAAGCGCGGGCAGTTGGTTGTCCTCCGCGCGAACGTACGCGAATTCAATGCCTTCGGGTCGAAGCTGCCGGTGAACTATCGACACTTCCTCAACTGGCAGCAGCATGCCCCGGCGCTCGAAAGCTCATCCATCTTCCAGCCAGGCAGCCATTCGGTCGGCGCGCCCGGCGCTCACCCTGAGACCCTCGACGGCCTCGATGTCTCGCCCGGTTTCCTGCGAACGCTCGGGATAGCCCCCGCAGTGGGCCGCGACTTCCGTGACGAGGAGTTTACGGACGGCCGCAGCGACGTTGCCGTGCTCACCGCGGATTCGTGGCGGCGCTTCTTCCCCGGCCAGGCGTTTGCGCCCGGCAAGCAGCTCCGCATCGACGGTAGATCGTGGACCGTGATCGGGATTCTTCCGGCCTCCTTCCGCTTTCCTGCCGTCTCCCTCATGGCCGATAGCAAGATGGACAATGCAAGGCCCTACGGCATTCTCACGCCGCACGTACCTACCAAGCAGGATCGCGAGCAAAACGAACAGGACTTCGACTACCTGGCCATCGGCCGCCTCCGGCCGGGTACCAGCGTTCAAGCCGCGGAAGCACAGCTCAACGGTCTGGAGCACGCGACCGCCGCCGCCGACCACCTTGCCAACCACCCCAGCGCCGTCGTCGAGCCGTTCAACGAAGAAATCACCGGCGGCGTCAGCCGTTCGCTCGTTCTGCTTCTGCTCGCGATCGGCGGCGTCCTGCTGATCGGCTGCGTCAACCTCGCTAACCTCCAGCTGGCCCGCTCGGTCGGCCTCATGCCGGAGCACGCTCTGCGCACCGCCCTAGGTGCCTCGCGCACCCGCATGGTCTTGGAGTCGCTCACCGAAAACCTCCTGCTCGCCGTTGCCGGGGTGTGTCTCGCGCTACCTCTCGCCGAGACCGGTCTGCGCCTGTTTCTCCGTCTTGCTCCCTCAACGCTGCCCCGCATGAACGAGGTCGCGCTCAACTTGCCGGTCTTCGGCGCGGCCCTCGGGCTGTCGCTGCTTACTTCGCTCTTCTGCGGCGCACTGCCCGCGTGGCGCGCCGGGACGGTCGAACCCCAGCGAGCCCTGCAGACCAGCAGTAGGGGTGGCGGTGAGACGAAGAGCGCCAAGCGCGTCCGCAGCGGTCTCCTTGTCACTGAGATAGCATGCTCCGTCGTGCTGCTGGCCGTCACCGGCCTGCTCGCCCAGTCCTTTTCACGCCTGCTCAGCAGTGCACGCGCCCTCGCTGCCGAGCCCGTCACCATGGCTCAGGTCAACCTATTCACCCCGCAGTACCAAGGGACTGCGAAGCCGCCTCTGCCGCCCTATGCACCCGTGCTCGCCCGAACCGCGTTCATCGAGAACACCCTCAGCAAACTTCGCGCCCTGCCCGGCGTCACCTCAGTCAGCACCACCAGCGTCCTGCCGCTCACCGGCGAAGCGGCCGGGGACACCCTGACAAGACCGGACCACCCCGTCCCCGAAAGCCAGCTCCCACTGGCAAACCTGCGCCTGATCTCGCCCGGCTACTTTGACACGCTCGGAATCTCCATCCTTGCGGGCCGCGCGTTCACGGAGGCCGACAAAGCAAACGGCCACTTCGCCATCCTCTCCGAGTCGGCGGCAAAAGCAGCGTTCGCCGGTGAAAATCCGCTCGGCCACACGCTGGAACATGAAGGGGTTTACACCATCGTCGGCGTCGCCGCGGATGCCCGGCTCAACGACCCACGCCACACCAGCCCCACGCTCTACCTCCCCTTCTGGGGCCAACCCTGGAATGATCCCGTCTTCCTCATCCGTAGTTCAAATGGAGCAGGCCGCTCCCTCCCAGCCGTAGAGATCAAGCAGGCCATCTGGTCTGTCGACCCGCAGGTCGCCATCCCTACCATCCTGCCGCTCGCCGCGCAAACCGCCCAGTCGCTCGCCGTCGAGCGCTTCCAGACCCTGCTGGTCAGCGCTTTCGGCTTCGCCGGCCTCCTGCTCGCCATGCTCGGCATCTATGGCTCGTCCGCCTACTCGGTCAACCGCCGCATGCGGGAGTGGGGCTTGCGCATGGCGCTTGGCTCCCCCCGGTCCGCGCTCATCCGGCAGGTTCTGGCCGAAGCCGCCCGGCCCCTGCTCGCGGCGCTCCTGGCCGGTACGCTGGGCGCGATCGCCGCCGAGCGCTGGCTCCACGCC
>CAXTTW010000405.1:0-2575 GCA_964247255.1 uncultured Acidobacteriaceae bacterium | reverse complement strand
CACTAAGAGCCCGGGATGAGGGCACGTTGATTACCGCGAAGGGTCTATCCTGCGTAGGAGGGTGAGTTTCTTGCCGGAAATGTCTTTGCCCTCCACCCTCCATCCCGCCTCTATGCCCTTCGCCGACATCCTGGCCATCGCCGCGCACCGAGACGACGTGGAGCAAACCTGCGGGGGCACGCTGCTGCGCGCGGTCGCGCAGGGGCAGCGGACGGCGATCCTCGACCTGACCCAAGGAGAGGCCGGCACGCGCGGAACCGCGGCGGAGCGGGCAGCGGAGGCAAAGGAGGCCGCACGCATCCTGGGCGTGGCGCACCGCGAGGCGCTTGACCTGCCCGACGGAGCCGTCGCGAACTCTTACGAAAACCGGCTGGAAATCGCCCGCGTGATCCGCGCCCTGCGCCCGCGCGTGGTCATCCTGCCGTACTGGCAGGCGCGCCACCCGGACCACGCGACCTGCTCGGTCCTGGGCTACGAGGCATGCTTCGTCGCCGGGCTGAGCAAGGTGGCAACGGCGGGCGGCGCGGCCCCGCACCGCCCGTACAAGATCGTTTACGCCTCGCTGTATGCCGATGTACGCCCGTCGTTCGTAGTCGATATCACCTCGCACATCGAGCGCCGGTTGGAGTCGCTGCTGGCCTACCGCTCGCAGTACGGCAATCAGGCGGCTGGGGCTGGCCTGTTCGTGCCGGAGGAAGAGATCCGCGAGCGCACCTTTGCCGAGGCGCGCCACTATGGGCTGCTCGCGGGCGTGCGCTACGGCGAGCCATTCGTGCAGCGCGAGGTGGGGCTGGTCGCGGACCTGCTACAGGTGCCGGTGCAGTCGATTTAGACCCGCATCCGAACTACCCCCGTCTGTACACCGGGCTTTCCATGACGGGGAAGAGATCGGTCCGCTCATGCTCGCGAAGATCGCCAAGAGGACCGGCTTGCGCGCGACCGACCTGGAAACCGCGGCCGCTGATCTGAAATCACGACCCGTTCATCAAACCCGACTGCCGGGCGATGTAACCTCCTCGTAACGTGCGGCCCCGCGCGTGGAAAGGTCCGGACCGCTTGAGCACCACGGTATTCATTCTCGAAGACGACACCGACATCGCCCGGCTGGTCGAGCATCACATTACCGCCGCGGGCTACACGCCGCGCGTGTTTCCCACCCCGGCAAACCTGATCGCTGAGGCCGAGCGCGCCCGCCCGGCCCTGTTTCTGCTTGACATCATGGTGCCCGGCGGCGACGGGCTGGAGGTGTGCCGGCGTTTGCGGGCTAACCCGCTGCTTTCGACCACGCCCATCATCTTCATGACCGCCAAGGCAAGCGAAAACGACCGCGTGCTGGGTCTGGAGCTGGGGGCGGACGATTACGTCACCAAACCGTTCGCGCCGCGGGAGCTGGTGGCCCGGGTCAAGGCGGTGCTGCGCCGGTTCGAGCGCCCGGCCGGGCCGCAGATCATCCAGTTCGACGACGTCGTCGTCGACGCCGGGGCCATGCAGCTCAAGGTGCGGGGCGAGCTCACCACCACCACGGCGACCGAGTTCCGGCTGCTGGACTACCTGGCCCGCCACCCCGGACGGGTGTTTTCCCGCGACCATCTGCTCGATGCCGTGTGGGGCGACGCGCGCTTCGTGACACCGCGGTCGGTGGACGTGTATGTGCGGCGCATCCGGGAAAAAATCGAGGCCGACCCGGAGAACCCGCGTTTCCTGAAAACAGTGCGCGGGGCGGGGTACCGGTTCGAGGTGCCGAAGGAAGGGAAAAGGGTGGAGGGGGAAGTGTGAAGTTGGCCAGCGCGCCGGGTTTACGATTGCGACAGCGCTCTTTCACGGAGGCAGCAGGTATGGCGGCACATGCGGTACACCCGGCTCTTACGATCGATGAGTATCTCTCGACGTCTTTTGAGCACGACATGGAGTTCATCGACGGCGAGCTGAAGGAGAAACCCATGCCTGGCATGCTTCACGGCAGAGTGCAGATGCTTCTCGGTATCTGGTTCCGGCAGTACGAGAAAGAAATGGGCATCGTTTCAGTTTCCGAACCCCGCACGCGCGTCGCCTTGGACAGGGTGCGCCTGCCCGATTTCATTCTCGTCCGGTCCGGCCATTTGCCGAAGAAAGCTCTGCGCACGGCTCCCTTGCTCGCCATTGAAATCTTGTCCGAGGACGATAAGCACAAGGACCTGATCGCCCGCGCGCGGGACTTGCTGGCTATGGGCTGCAATGCGGTCTGGCTTCTCGATCCTGAGGAGCGAACCCTGAAGGCCTGGTCCGGGCAGGAGTGGACGAGCGTTGCTGAAGCGAAACCCATGACCCCCGCCGGAGCTCCGCTCGATCTGCCCTGGTTGTGGGAGGAGCTGGCCCGGTCCTTCGATATGGATGGGGAAGAATAGCGGGCTATCCCCGGATTGTTCTCAGAGCCGGGTAGAGCTGCCGGAACGCGGCGTAGCTTCCTTCGTAGCGCGCGATTTCAGCAGGATTGGGAACAAGCTGCTCGGCCACGCGGATGGCCTGCGCGCAGGCTTCCTCCACTGAGCGCCACCGCCCCGCGCCCACCCCGGCCAGCAGCGCCGCCCCGTAAGCT
>CAXTTW010000404.1:0-2582 GCA_964247255.1 uncultured Acidobacteriaceae bacterium | reverse complement strand
TCGAGATGGCGCCCATCAACGCGAATCTCCCGCTCGAGTACGTCGCGGGCGTCCCCGCCACCTACTACTACCCTAACCGCAGCATCTTCGGCTTCTCCTACGGCGGCTACGGCGGCGGCGACGGGCCGGTGCTGATGCCGGTGGTCGGTGACTGGGCGCTGCCGCCTCAGCGCACGCCCTCGGTATACGACAAAAAGCGCGAAACCGCCTCGCCGGGGTTCTACAGCGTTTTTCTGGACGACTTCAAGGTTCAGGCGGAGATGACCGCGACCGCCCGGACGGGCCTGTACCGGTTCACCTTTCCCGCTACCGAGGGCGCGCATATCCTGCTCGACACCGACCGCGGCGGCGGGACGGTGGAGGTGGTCGGCGATTCGACCGTGCGCGGCGCGATGCCCGGCACCGGCCGGCGCGGCCGCGGGTCCGCCGGAGACTTCTTCGTCGCCGAGTTTTCCCGGCCTTTCCGGTCTTTCGGCGCGTACAGGGAGAACCCTCCCGCGCAGTGGCCCGCCCGCGGCTCGCTGCTGGGCGGCAAAGACGTACAGGCGGGTGTGCGGTCCATAACCGGCGCGAACGCGGGGGTGTACCTGGACTTTTCGACGAAGGCAGGCGAAGAGGTGCTGGTCAAAATCGCGCGCGGCGCGAGCTACGAGCAAGCCGCCGCGCGGCTGCGCGAGGAGGATCCCGGTTGGGAGTTCGAAGGGGTGCGCGCGCAGGCGGCAAAGGCTTGGGCGGCGAAGCTGGACACCATCGAGGTGGAAGGCGGCACGGAGAAGGAGCGCATGCTGTTCTACTCCTGCCTGTACCACTCCTTCGACTCGCCGCGCCTCCTCGCGCGCAAAGGCGAGCCGCTGCCTGACGGCAAGCCGGCCGCCAATGACCGCTACACGGAGGTTCCGTTCTGGGATACGGGCCGCAACCAGATCGTGCTGCTGACGCTGCTGGAGCCGGAGGTGAAGACGGCGATCCTGCGCTCGCAGCTCGACGATGCGCGCGAGCGGGGGTACATGGGTACCTCGTTCCACGGCGACAATGCCGTCTTCATGTACCTGGGCGATTGGGAGCGGGGGCTCGATTTCGACTGGGCCGGGACGTATGAGTACCTGCGCAAGAACGCCCTGGACCCGGCAGGGCCCCGGCACTACCTGGCCGAGTATATGAGCCGGGGCTGGATCGCGGACATCATCCCGCCCGGTAATCCGAGCCCGCCGTACGCCGACGGCAAGGCCGGCGCGGCTACGACGCTCGAATACAGCTGGAACGACTATGCCATGGCGCAATATGCGAAGAAGCTGGGCAGGAACGACGACGCGGCCATGTTTCTTCGCCGAGCCGGGAACTACCGCAATGTGTACGACCCTTCGGTCAGGTTCGTGCGCGGACGCACCGCCGATGGCCAATGGATCAGCCCGTTCGACCCCGGCGAGCCCTACTACAACTTCATGATGAAGGAGGCTTCCGGCTGGTCGACCCTGTGGCTGACGCCCTACGACGTGCAGGGGCTCATCGACGAACTGGGCGGGCGCGAAGCGTTCACGCGCAAGCTGGATGCGTTCTTTTCGACCCCGTACGCGCCGAAAGGCGTGTGCCGCGACTGCACCGGCATGGTGGGCCAGTACGTGCAGGGCAACCAGCCCGACCAGCAAGCCCCGTACTACTACGACTGGGCAGGGCAGCCCTGGAAGACGCAGGCGCTGGTGCGGCGGATTCTGCGCGACATGTACGGCAGCGATGCATCCGGCTATGCGTTTCCGGGCATGGACGACCAGGGGGCCACTTCGTCCTGGTACGTGCTGAGCGCCATGGGTTTCTACACGGTCGACCCGTCGAGCCCGAATTACATCCTGGGCAGCCCGCTGTTCAGCCGTGCCGCGATGCACATGGGCAACGGGAAGACGTTCACGGTGACGGCGAAAAACAACTCCGAGGCGAATGTGTATATCCAATCCGCGACGCTTGACGGCAAGCCTTGGACGAAGACGTGGTTCGCCCACGCGGATATCGCGAACGGGGGTGATCTGGTGTTGACCATGGGGCCGGAGCCGAATAAGCAGTGGGGGGCCGCGCCGGAGGACGCGCCGCCGTCGATGTCCCGGCCGGGGCAGCGCGGAACCTCGACCGCGCCGTGAGACTGCCAGATCACCGCGGGCTGAAGCTCCCCAACATCGCGTCAAAGGTGGGCTTCAGCGTGGCATAGTCGCGGTCGGGCGCGACAAAAACCAGGTAACTGACGCCGCCATCGGGGCGGGACAGCGTGATGAGCTGGTCGCGCTCGGGCAGCGCGGTGCCGTTCGCGGTGACCGGCGAAGGGCCGCGAAGCCCCACTGTGTAGGCTGGGCGGCCCGCTACCTGGAAGCTGGCCGGGGTACCCGCCGCCTGAAGGCCGGTGCTGCCGTTCGTCAGCTGGGTCACGAGCGCGTCCGTGGTGGCGCGCAACGTGCCCGACTGCTCGGCGCGGTCGATCAGCACGCCATAGGAGACTCCCCAGGGGCCCGCGCCGCCCGGCGGGGCCAGCGTCAGCGCGCCGTTGCTGCCCTCCTGCCGCGTCCAGCTCGCGGGAGCACTCACCGTAAAGCCTGTGC
>CAXTTW010000403.1:0-2586 GCA_964247255.1 uncultured Acidobacteriaceae bacterium | reverse complement strand
GACCTGGTGCTTCTGGAACACGGAGCCGCACCCGTTCGAGGCCGCCGTTTCACACTCCTGGGCCAGGTGGCGGGTGAGCGACGGCGCAAAAAGTGCAACGCGCGGCGGTCGCTACCGGTACTGCCACCTCCCGGCCGACACCTTCTATAAGGCTGCTCTGGCAAGTCTTGCGCGGGAGCCGCGGGTCCGGCTTTGCCGGGGTGTTCGCGTGCACTCGCTCCGTTCGGCGGGCGACGGACGGGTGTGCATTGAAACCGACAGCGGCGCGGTAACAGCCGGGCAGGTGTTCGACAGCCGCCCCCCGCTCGGAGCGCCCGCGCCCGTCTTCGTCCAGAGTTTCCTGGGGTGGCACGTACGCACGGACCGGACGTGCTTCAACCCCGAAACGGTCGAGCTCATGCGCTTTCTGCCCTCTTCGCTTCCCGGACGCATCCGCTTCGTTTACGTCCTTCCGTTTGCCCGCGACGAGGCCCTGGTCGAGATGACCTACCTCGATGAACCCGCGCTGCCCGAGCCCGCCTACGAGGCCGAGCTCGAGGCCTGGCTGCGCGCGCGCGCGGCTGCATGGGAGGTCCTGTACACGGAGCGGGGCGCGCTGCCGATGGGCGGAGCGTCCGCGCCGCCGCCCGCCATCCCCGGCGTGACCCGGATCGGTATCGCGGGCGGGCGGCTCAAGCCCTCCTCCGGCTATGGTTTCCTGCGCATCCAGCGGCACAGCCGGGCCATCGCGCAAGCTCTCCGAGCGGGTCGTCCGGCACCAGTTGCGGCGGAGCGGGCGCTCTACGGGCGGCTGGACCGGATTTTTCTGCGAGCTCTTCAGGTCAAGCCCACGCAAGGGCCGGAGCTCTTCCTGCGCATGTTCACCGGGGCCGACCCGGACGCGCTCGTGCGCTTTCTGAGCGAACGGAGCACGGGTTTCGCGGAGATCGCCCGTGTCGCCTGGTCTCTGCCGAAGCTGCCAATGCTGCGCGCCGCTTTCTCGACGCGAGGCGCGGGGTGAGCGGGTCCGCCGTGTTCTTCGCGCCAGACGGCCCGAGCACGCGCGCCCTTTTCCTGCCGGGGCGGCTGCTCCTTCTGGCTTGCGCGACCGCTGTGGTGTGCGCCGGCTCGCGCACCGGCATTCTGCCTGGACCTATCGCCGCTGCCCTGGCGATTGCCGCCGTCGCAATCGCCATGGCGCATGGAGCCTACGACCACCTGCAAGGCCGGCGGCGGCTGGCCCCGCGTTTCGGCGCTCGGTGGCCGTTGGTGTTCTTCCCCGCCTACCTGCTGCTCGCCGGACTCACGCTGGCGGGTTGGCGCTTCGCCCCGGTCACCTCGCTTTTACTGTTCCTGGCGTACTCCTCGTGGCATTTCGGGCTTGAGCCGGAAGGCCGCCTGCCTGGGGTGCTCCGGCTGGTGACCGGGTTCGCGCTCGGGGCGCTCCCGATCGTCGCCGCCTGCCGCTGGCAACCATCCGAGGTCAACGCGATCTTCAGCCAGATGCTCGGTCCGTCCTCGAACCACGCGGGCCCGCTTACCGGGGCGCTCGGCAGCGCCTGCGGGCCATTGGCGGCGCTGGCTTTGGTGGGTGCCGCGTCGGGAGCGCTGGTGCGCCCGCTCGCGGACCGCCTGCAACTCGCCGCATCGGTCGGGCTCCAGCTCGCTTTGTTCTTCTTTTGCCAGCCGGTGATTGCGTTTGCCGTGTTTTTCTGCTGCTGGCACACCCCGGAGCATCTGCTCGCCACCAGCCTTCCGGACGGGCTTGGGTCGACTTTGCGGGGCAATCTGCTCAGCAACCTGCGCGCGGGGCTCGGCCCATGGATGCTCTCGGTAGCCACTCTGGCCGGGATGTTCGTCTTCGGCCGGCAAGGGCTGGTTGCGCACCAGGCGCAGCTGTTTGTCCTGCTCAGCGCGCTGACCGTACCCCACATGGCGCTCGACGAGCTGCGGCGCGTCGAGGGTTAGTGCGTGCTCCAGGTCTTGTCCGGCGCCCAGCAGGTGGTTTCGAGCGGGCATGCCGCGCAGCGCGGTTTGCGGGCCACGCACACGGCGCGGCCGTGGAGGATCAGCTCGTGCGAGAACGCGATCCAGCGCGGGCGGGGCACGATGCGCATCAGGTCCCGCTCGATCTTGCGCGGGTCCTCGTGTTTGGTCAGGCCAAGCCGCCGCGAAAGCCGCTGTACATGCGTGTCGACCACCACACCCTCGGCCAGCCCGTAGCCCACGCCCAGGACGACGTTCGCGGTCTTGCGCGCCGCGCCGGGCACGGTGATCAGCTCAGCCAGGGTCCGCGGCACCTCACCGCCGAACTGCTCGGCGATCACGCGCCCCGCGCCCTGGATCGACTTGGCTTTTGACCGGAAGAAGCCGGTTGTCCGCACCAGCGCTTCGAGTTCCGGAAGGGAAGCGGCCGCCATCGCCGCGGGTGTCGGGAAGGCCGCGAACAGCGCCGGGGTGACCAGGTTGACGCGCTTGTCCGTGCACTGCGCGGAGAGGATCGTCGCGACCAGAAGCTCCCAGGGATTTCGGTAGATGAGCGCGCACTCGGCGTTCGGCTGGGCTTTGGCAAGGCGTTCGAGCAGGTCCGCAATGCGGGCCGGGGCG
>CAXTTW010000402.1:0-2593 GCA_964247255.1 uncultured Acidobacteriaceae bacterium | reverse complement strand
GCGTAGCGCGGGTTTGCGACGAAGCTGACCTGTTCGGGCCCGGCGTGCTCCAGCCCGGCGACACCGGTGACGGCGCGGGCACCGGGATCCTCGCCGTCCGCCCCCGCCCGCAGCTCCGCGCCCAGCCGCTCGGCGAGCTCCCTTATCGTCATCTCGCCATTGTAGTAGCCGGGCCGGGGCGGCTCTGTTACCATCGCATTTTGCCTTCGGGCGTTCGGAGTTTTCTCCCCGCGGGACCCGCCCGGAGAGGCAAACGCGCGCGGGGCGAGAAAACCGAACGCCTCGTATGCCTGAATACACCTACCTGCTTGAAACCCGTCTTTCTTCCGCTCAACAGCACACGCTGGCCCAGGTTCGCCAGGCAGCCCGCGAAGCCGGCATGACCGTTTTTCTCGCGGGCGGCGCGGTACGCGACCTGACCACCGGCTCCTCGGTGCGCGACCTGGACTTCAGCGTGCAGGGCAACGCGTTGCTGCTCGAAGAAGCGCTGAAGGCCCGGGGCGGCGAGCTGTGGGGCAAGGAGGAAGCGACCCGGACCCTGTTCTTCTTCTTTCCGGGTTCGGTGCGCGTTGAGGTGGCGAGCACCCGCAAGGAGAGCTTCCCCAAGCCGGGCAAGCCCGTGTACGAGTGGAGCAGCATGGTCGAGGATCTCCACCGGCGCGACTTCACGGCGAACGCGATGGCGCTCTCACTTAACGAGGGCTCGTACGGCTTGCTGCTCGACCCGCTGAACGGTGTCGCGGACATCGAGGCCCGGCAGCTCCGTTTGGTCAGCAACTATGGATTTTTGGAAGACCCTTCGCGCCTCGTGCGGTTGGTTCGGCTGCGCCAGCGCCTGGGGTGGACGGTCGAGGATCGGACGCAGACCCGCTATGACAACGCCAAGGAAGCGGATAACTTCGACGTGATCTCCGCGTTCCAGCGCGGGTACGAACTCGAGGAGATCGCCGCCGAGGAAGGTGCGCCAGCCGTGCTGCGCTCGCTCGCCGCCGAGGGTTGGATGGAGAAGCTCGCGCCCGAGTGGACAGTGGAGTCCATTGACGGGTCGGCGCTCGACGAGCTGCACCGGGTGCGTATTCAGCTGTTGATGCAGGGCATCGCGCCGGACCTGACAGCAGCGCACCTGCAGATGATGACCGCCAGGATGAAGCCTGCGGCGCGCGAAAAGCTGAAGGCCGCCATGGTGCGGCCGGGCCTGCGCGCGCAATGGGAAAAGCTGGACGAGAGCGCCAAGGCATTCGCGCAGCTGCTGACCGGCAAGGATGCCGCCGCGCCTTCCGCGACGTGGAAGCTGTTCCACACGCACGCGGCTGAGCCGATTCTGTGGCTCGCTCAGGGCAAGCGCACCCCGGCGGCCGAAAGCAAGTTCAAGAACCTGTTCACGGTATGGCCGGAAGCGGCCAAGAAGGTCCCGATCGCGCTGATGCTGGAGCTGCGCATCACCCCGGAGCTGCCCGGCTACGAGGCTCTGCTGCACGAGCTGTTTTTGGCGCAGATTGACGGCAAGCTCGAAACGGACGAGGCCTTGCGGGCGTTTCTGGAGCCGTACTCGCCGCCCGCCCCGCCGCCGCCTGTTTCGCTGAAGCGCACGCGGGCCAAAAAGGGAGCGAAGCGCAAGGGCTCGGCCCGCGACGAGGACGAGGACGAGACCGAGAAGGAGCCTGAGGAGGCCGACGAGGAGGATGAGGCTGCCGGAGGCCCGCCCGAGCTGGACCTGAGCCGCTCGCTGGGCAAGGTCGATCTGGGCGCGGTGCTGGGGCGCATTCAGTCCGACGCCGATACCGAGCCGGAGGACGAAGCACCGGAAAGCCTGCCCGCGCCGGTGAAGGAAGACGAAGACGAGGATATGGACGAGGACCTGAGCGAGGACCAGGACGAAGAGCCCGCGCCCAAAGCTCCCGCGAAGGCGGCCGCGCGCAAAGCCGCGCCCCCGAAAGCCGCGCCCGTGTCCCTACGGGAGCCCGCTCCCAGCGCGGACGAGCAGGCACCCGCGCTCGTCAAGGCACCCGTGAAAGCTGTCGCGCCGAAGGTGCCGCCCGCACCTGTGACATCGGTCGCGCCTGGGAAGCCGGCCGCCCCGAAGCCGCCTGTCTCGAGGAAAGCTACCGCTCCGGAAAAGGTCGCGAAGGAAAAAGCCGCTCCGGAGAAGACCGCCCCGGAAAAGCGGCCGGAGCCGGTTGCCGTCAAGCCCGTGGCGGAAAAGAAGGCAACCCCAGCCAAGCAAGCCGCGCCTGCCGTGAAAGAAGCTGCTGCCGAAGAGCCTGCCGCGAAAGCAGCGTCCCAGACCGCCAAGCCGGAACCCGCGAGGAAAGCCGAAGCTGCCGGGAAGCCCGAGTCCGGCAAGAAAAGCGCGCCCGCGAAGAAGCCCGAGCCCGCCCCGGCGAAGAAAGCCGCTCCCAAGAAGAAGTAGCCGATTCAGGCTGCTTCGGGTTCAGCGTGGCCCGTGGGCCAGATACACTCGCAGGTCCCGCAAGTTGTTCCCCGTCGGCCCGGTCACAAGCGCGTCACCCAGCGCCGTGAACAGCGGGCAGGTGTTGAAGCGCCGCAAAGAGTCTTCCGGGTCGAAGTGGAAATGCCGCGCGCGCTCGGGGGT
>CAXTTW010000401.1:0-2595 GCA_964247255.1 uncultured Acidobacteriaceae bacterium | reverse complement strand
CGGCCGAGCAGCGCCTGCGGCAGTACCTCGCGCTGCGGCCCGGCGACGCCACGGCGCACTACGGCCTGGGCCGTCTGCTGCACCGCGAGCTGCGCGACGAGGAGGCCGCCGCCGAGCTCCACCGCTCGCTCGCCCTGCAGCCCGCCCAGACTGAGTCGCACTACGAGCTCGGCTCGCTCGCGCTGGGGCAGCACCGCGACTTGGAGGCGCAAACCGAGTTTGCGGCGGTTCTGGCGCGCAACCCCGAGCATCCCGGTGCGCTGGCCGGGTCGGGCGCGCTGGCCCTGCGCCGCAAGGAGTACCCCCAGGCGGTCGAGCTGCTGCGGCAGTCGCTTGCCCTGGCCCCGGACTACCCGGAAACCCATCGCAACCTGGCGCTCGCCCTGCTCAAACTCGGCCAAAAAGAGGAGTCGGACCGGGAACTCGCCCTGGCCGCGCGTCTCGCCGAGGAGCAGGTGAAAACGCATGGCGGGCTGGTGATCCAGCAGGAGCCCTGACGGGTTCGCCGGCGATCGCGAGATGCGAGTTGCGAGTCGCGATGCTCGGGCGACGCCGCCATGGGTCATCGTGAGTGGAGAACCTGCTTTCCTTATCCAGGCAGATAAAGCGGGTCCTCGATCGCTTTGCTGCTTAGAGTGTCCCCGGTCTGTACTGCTAGAAGCGTTGTCGGCGAGCAATAAAAACCACCTCCCTCGCATCGAGAACAGGCGCTCACCGCCCCACCTCGATCACCGTCACGCTCGCGTTCGGGAAGGTGTACGGCATCTTCGCGGCGGCAGGCCGGGTTTCCACTACCGCACGCACCCGGTCCGGCTCTTCTTCCGTGTTTTCAGCGTCGAGCTCATCCGCCTGGATCGTCGTGATTTTTAACCTTGGCCCAGCAACGAGATCGCTCAAATCCAGCTCGGCCTCCAATGGCCGTGTCAGGTGCCGGTTCACGCAGAACAGAACCACCCCGCCCTCCGCGGTCCGTGCCGCCGTCACGTCCAGGAACGGCACCCCGGCGATCTCCGGCAGCCGCGTTACCCCTTTCGCGATCGAGTACCCGGGCCCGTCCTGCGCGACCGCCAACAATGTTTTCGGCTGCGCGGAGGCATACGCGCGCAGAACCCAGTACGCGGGTGCGCCGTACACCTGCTCACGCTTTTTTGAGATGCCCCCGAACTCTAGAATCCCCGTCATGTCGGAGATGGGCACGATCTCGCTTTCGCGCATGGCCATGTTCAGGAAGCCGCCCGCGAACAGCGCGCCGCCCATGTTGGTGAAGCGCGGGCCGCCGTTGCGCCCGGCCATCAGCCACTCAGTAAAGGCAATCTTCCAGCCGGGGCGGCCCGCCTCCACCATCTGCCGCTTTTCCGCTTCCATGCGCCCGGCCAGGCCCCACGGCATCGCCAGCGCCGCCATGGTTCTGAACTCGTCCGATGGGTGAGCCAGCTCCACCCCGTCGCCGACGACGAAGTGCGTGGACAGGGAATCGACCGTATCCGGCGGGTTCTTCAACTGCTCCGCGTTCCAGTCATGGAAAGTATCCTCGTCCGCGCCCGTGCCGATGAGCCTGGCTTGCGGGTCCGCCGCGCGCACGGCCCGGCTAAAGGCGAGCGTACGCGCCGCGACTTCGTTTTGTGCCGGGTAGCCTACCTGCCAGTCGCCCCACAGCTCGTTGCCCAGCTCCCACAGCAGGCCCTGCCTGCCGAGCTTGCCATCGACGTAGCGAACCCACTCGGCAGCCTCCTCCGGCGTCCCCGTGCCCAGGTTCAGGGCGATCTGCGGCTCGGCTCCGATGCGCCTGCAGAAGTCCAGAAACTCGTCCGTCCCAAAGGTGTTGTACTCCGGGATGCCCCAGGCCAGGTTCAGCTTGGACGGGCGCTTGTCCGCAGGGCCCAGCCCGTCCTTCCAGTCGTAGGCCGATGTCAAGTTGCCGCCGAAGCGCACCACCGGCGTATGCAGCTCCCGCGCCATCGCGAGCACGTCGGGGTCCATTCCGTCGACCGCGTCCGCCGGTTCCAGGTGGACCGAGTCGACCAGCACCCGGGTCTCGCCCGCTACCGCGATCGCCAGGTCCAGAGCTTCAAGTGGCGCGACCTGCCCCCGCTCCAGCGTGAAGCGGAAGGGATACCGGGTCCACCCGGCATTTGTCGCCGCGACCGGCACCGAGGCGATCACCGCTCCGGCCCGCCCGTGCCGCCGCAGGCTTACCGTTACTGGCTCCGCGCCCGCAACGCGCTTCAAGTCCAGCGAGCCTTGATAGTCGAGCTCGCGCTGCACGGGCAGGTATACCCGCTCGGCGATGCCCACCTCCTTGCCCGGCAGCGCCATCAGTCGAAGTGATTGCCCACTGTTCGCCGCGTCGCCGCGCACGGGTTCGTAGCGGTTGCCTTCTCCGGGATCGAGCGGTACCCACGGCAGCGGCAGCCCCAGCTCGGAGGCGCGGACAAGCTCGGGCCGGTCCTTCAGCATCGCGGCCGCGTTTTTCGCCGACCACAGCCCCTCCTCGAAAGACGGGTTCTCGACCACGTCCGCCCACAGCCCCCCATAGGTGGAGTGGCCGATCGGCTCCAGAAAGCTCCCGAACAGAGTGGGCGGAAGCGCCTGAGC
>CAXTTW010000400.1:0-2633 GCA_964247255.1 uncultured Acidobacteriaceae bacterium | reverse complement strand
TGGGCCTAGGAGAATTACGAGCTTGACCGAGGCCAGGCCTAAGAGCGCGCCGAATTTGACCAGGAGCGAGCCCCAGGCGACGCCGGTGGCGTCGACGCCGATGGCGATGGGCTCGGCGACATTCAGGGTGCGGTAGTCGACCAGGCCGGTGAGGGTAAGCGCGACCAGGATGTAGAGCACCGTGCAAACGGCAAGGGAGCCGAGGATCCCGATGGGCATGTCGCGGCGGGGATTTTTCGCCTCCTGGGCAGCGGTGGAAACCGCGTCGAAGCCGATATAGGCGAAAAACACCGAAGCCGCGCCGGCGGAGATGCCCGACCATCCGTAACGGCGCGGGCCCTCGTTGGGAGGGATAAAGGGGTGCCAGTTCTTGGCCAGCAGATGCGGGTGGTGGAGCAGGTAACCGACGCCGAGAAAGAGGAAGATGCCGACGATGCCGAGCTTGACGATCACGATGGCGGAGTTGAGGTTGGCGGACTCCTTGATCCCGATGATGAGCACGGTCGTGATGACGGCAATGATGAAGAAAGCGATGACATTGCACAAGCCGGTGACGTGAGGCAGGGCCGCGGTGGCGGTGCCGAGCGGGAGCGAGCCGACAGGCTGCCACCGGTTGTGGAAGAGGTAGAGAGTGTTTCCGTAGACGGTGGTGAAACGAGCCAGACTCGCGGAAGGAACGAAGCCGAGTTGCTCGACGAGCGAAAGGAAGTATCCCGACCAGCCGCTGGCCACAGTCGCGGCGCCGAAGCCGTACTCCAGCACGAGATCCCAGCCGATGACCCAGGCGACGAACTCGCCGAGCGTGGCGTAGCCGTAGGTATAGGCGGAGCCGGCGATGGGGATGATGGACGCGAACTCGGCATAGCACAGGCCGGCGAAGCCGCAGGTAATGGCGGCCAGAACGAACGAGAGGGCGATGGCAGGACCGGCGTAGGCAGCGGCGGCATGGCCGAGCAGCACGAAGATGCCGGTGCCGATGATGGCACCGATGCCGAGCGTGATGAGGTTGAGCGCGCCGAGGGAGCGCTTAAGCGCGTGCTCGCCCTCGTCGGCGGCCTCCTCGCGGAGCGAGGACATGGGCTTGGTGGCGAGCAGGTTGGGCATCGGCG
Organism: uncultured Acidobacteriaceae bacterium; assembly: GCA_964247255.1. Taxonomy (GTDB): domain Bacteria; phylum Acidobacteriota; class Terriglobia; order Terriglobales; family Acidobacteriaceae; genus EB88. The sequence continues at coordinate 1,524 of CAXTTW010000400.1, read as the reverse complement.
GCTCCTCTTCTTATATGGACTGGGTGCGGCGGGAACGCAGGAAGTAGACGGGAACGCCCAGCAAAACCAGGAACAGACCGGGCCAGGTGTACTGGGGTTTGTAACGCAGAAGTGTCAAGCAGATCGTCGCGGCCATGGTGATGTAGATCGCGGGCAGCACGGGATAGCCGAGCGCCTTGTAGGGCCGCGGCGCGTCGGGCCGGGTGAGGCGCAGGACGAACAGCGAGCCGATAGTCAGGATATAGAACACCAGCTCGGCGCAAACAATGTAGTCCAGCAGCTGCCCGTAGGAGCCGGAGATGCACAGGAAAGAGGTCCACACGGCCTGGACGACCAGCGCGGCGACCGGCGTTTTGTACTTCGGATGGAGCCGCCCGGCCGCCTGGAAGAACAGCCCGTCGCGGCTCATGGCGTAGTACACGCGAGCCCCGGCGAGAATGAGCCCGTTGGCGCAGCCGAAGGTCGAGATGAGGATAGCGCCAGCCATGAGCGCGGCCCCGGCCCGGGGGAAGATCTGGTCGAGCACCGCGGTGGCCACGCGGTCCTCGCCCGCGTACTGGATGCCCCGCGCGAGCCCGGTCGCCCCGTGGGGGTCGCCCACCAACGGCAGCGCGAACAGGTACACGAAGTTAGCGAGCAGGTAGATCGCCAGAACAGTGCCGGTTCCGACGATCAGCGATAAAGGCAGGTTGCGGCTGGGGTTGCGGACCTCGCCGGCGGTGAAGGTGATGTTGTTCCAGGCGTCGGCGGAAAACAGCGAGCCGGTCTGCACCACGGCCAGCAGCGTGACGAGGCCGACAAGGACCGTGCCGCCGCCGGCCGAGGGAATGGCGAACAGATGCGCATGCGGCCAGAAGTGCCCGCCCGCGAAGTTGGCTGCCAGCGCCGCGTGGTTGCGCCCCAGCGTAACGCCGAAGAGAACCAGCGCCAGCAGAGCCAGGACCTTGGCGGTGGTGAAGACGTTCTGCACCAGCGCGCCCAGCCGCACCCCGAAGATATTGACCGCGGTGAGCAGGATCGTGATGAGCACGCCGCACAGGTTGGCCGTGTTGAGGCCGAGCTCCATGTTGCCGAGCGTCATGGGGCCGACCTGCAGGGCGGGCACGTGGCCCAGCCGAAAGAGCCAGTGCGTGGACGAGACGGCGGGAAAGAACACGCCGAGAAACTTGCCGAAGGCCACGCCCACCGCGGCGATGGTGCCGGTCTGGATGACCAGAAACAGCGTCCAGCCGAACAGGAAACCGGGCAAAGGGCCGAGCGCCTCGCGAAGGTAAACATACTGGCCGCCGGCCCGGGGCATCATGGCGGCCAGCTCACCATAGGAAAGCGCGCCGATGACGGTCATGATCGCGGTGACCAGCCAGGCTGCGACGAGCAGCGCGGGCGAGCCGGTGAGCCGGGCGATATCGGCCGAAACGATGAAAATGCCCGAGCCGATCATGGACCCGATCACGATGGCGGTCGAGGAAAATAGACCGAGCCCCTGCGCGAGCGTTTGCGGGGCGGGTTGGGCAGGGGTGGCAG
>CAXTTW010000399.1:0-2654 GCA_964247255.1 uncultured Acidobacteriaceae bacterium | reverse complement strand
GCGCACGTTGGAAAAGCCCTCGCGCAGGTACGCGGCAGCCGCGCCGGAGCTGGTGGCGATGACCGCGACCAGCGACGCCCCGATCGCATAGCGGAGGTCCACATGGAACACGCATGTAAGTAGCGGCGTGAGCACCGCCGCGCCGCCCAGCCCGGTGAGCGCCCCAAGAAGTCCGGCGGCGACCGAGCTTGCGAAAACCAAAGTTGTAAAGGTGAGCAGCTGCATCCCTCCGCTGAGGGTACCGCAAGCCCGGTCAGGACGGCGTGACGAGCAGCTTGCCGCGCGTGTCTTTGCTCGCGCCGCGCTCCCAAGCCCTCGCCGAAGCGCGCCAGCGGATTTACGCGGCGACCGCGCTCAAACCGCCTGCCCCGCCGTGAATCAGAACGGTTTGCCCGGCGTGGCGGTCCGCATCGAGCACTACGGGGCGCGCGGCACGCTCCAGCCGACGGCGCAGGCGCTCGGCGCTTCGCTGTACACGGCGCTTACCCCAGGGGCTGCGGCTGAAGCGCGATCAAACGCCAGTTTTCAAGCGCGGCCCTGCGGTGTGGGGCCGCATCGCGCTCGTACTCGTCGCTTTCGGCCACCTCGCGGAAGGCGGCGTAGTTGCCGTACTCGACCAGCACCACGTCGTCCCAGGGCTCGTCCCCGGAGTTGACGAGCGAGGCCAATACGGAGCCCAAGAACGCAGGCTTGAAGTTCTGCGTGTTCGGGGACTTGGCCGCGATCTTCGCGAAGGCGGGCACGTACCGCCCGTAGTAGGCCTCGCGCCCGGAGCAGGGAGTGAACGGGCTGCCTGGGCCGTAGTCGGCCTCTTCCTTGTAACGGAGCAGGTTGAGCATGACGAACGAGGTATCGGGGGCGACCGCGGCCGCGCCGGCTTCGATAGTTTGCGGGTGCAGTTCGGTGATCTGCATGGGAGGGCTCCTTAGTTGAGTTAGGGGTCAGCGCCAGTGTTCGAGCAGCGCTTCGGCGGTTGCTCGCGGCGTTTCGAGCGGAAACCAGTGGCCGGAGGGGAGCTCGAGTACGCGCCGGGCCCGCGTGTCCCGCGCGAGCAGGCCGGCGAACCGGACGGGGCAGGCACGATCCTCCCGGCCCCACAGGACCAGGCCGGGTGCGGTGACGTGCGCGAGCGCGGGCTCCCACTCGCGCCCCACGTGGACCGCCGAGCGGTACAGGCTCAGGATCGAGCGCCTCATGGGCGCGTCCACGCGGGCCGCCGTCGACGCAGCGGAAGCTTCGGGAACTCCGGCCTCGCGGAGCTGGGCGGCGAAGGACGCGGGTTCGAGCCCGTCCATAAAGCGCTCGCCCTCGCCGGGCGTTTGAAAGACTTTGGCGAGCGGGTGCCACTCGTACTCAGCGCTTACCGGCCCGTTGCCGGCCGCCCACGTGCGTACCAAGTCCGGCCGCAGGGAAGCGACGCGCGCGGCGAACAAGCAGCCCCAGTCATGGCCGACCAGGTCGACGGGCGCGGGCTGCCGCTCCAGCTCGCGCACAATCCACTCGACGTAGGCCTCCTTGGTCGCGGTGAAGCCGTCGGGCAGAGGCGCGTCGAAGCCGGGCAGCGCGAGGGCAAGGCAGTCGGGCCTCCCGGTATGCTCGATCACGGAGTTCCAGACGCGAAATGTATCGGGGACGCCGTGAAGGAAGACTGCGGGCATGATGAGCTCCGTTCAGCTGATGACACACAGACATGCTGACGCTATCTTGCAATAATGTCAACAGGAGTGGGGTGAAGTGGCATCGAAGCAAACAGCCGAGGAGGCGAGCCGTCGGCGGGACGGGATCGTCGCCGCCGCGACCGAGGTGTTTTTGCGCTACGGCCATGCGCGCACCACGATGGGCGACATCGCGCAGGAGGCCGGGATTTCGCGGCCGGCGTTGTACCTGGTCTTCCCGCGCAAGGAGGACATCTTCGCCGCGGTCACCGAGCGGCTGATCGAGCACAAGCTGCGGCAGTACCGCGATGTGCTGCCCACTCTCAACGGCCTGCGCGCGCGGCTGCACTTCTGCTGCGAGCAGTGGGCCGGGGTGGGCTACGACATGACCGCCAGGCACCCGGACGCGCGCGACGTGTTCAATCTCGCGTTTCCGCCGGTGCGGGCGATGTACGCGCGGCTTGAAGCGTTTTGGGCGGAGTTGTTGCGGGAGGCTGATCCGGAGCTGGCGTTTACGCCCGAGGAACTGGCCCGCCTGCTCATCTTTGCCATGCGCGGCTTAAAGGACGTCGCCGAGGACGCGGCGCACATGCGCCGGCTGATCGCGCTCGAGGTGGAGGCGGTGCTGGCGCTGATCGAGAAAGGCGAGAAGGATCTTCGCTTAAAGGAGTCCCTAAGCTGAGATCGCTGCGGAGAAGGTGCGCTTGCGAAAAGCACGACCGTTCGTGCTAAATTGAAAGGCATGGAGTTCTCCCCCACACGCGCCAGAATCCTCGACCAAGGGTTGGACCTGCTCAGCACCGACGGCTTGTCCGGTATCACCATCGGCGGGCTGGCCAGGCGCGCGAGTATGTCCAAGAGCGGGCTGTTCGCGCATTTTGGCTCCCGTGAGGAGGTGCAGTTCGGCCTGCTCGAGCATACGGCGCAAATGGCCCGACGGCAGGTCGTCGCGCCCGCGATGCGGGTCGAGGAGGGCCTGCCGCGCCTCCGAGCCCTGGT
>CAXTTW010000398.1:0-2663 GCA_964247255.1 uncultured Acidobacteriaceae bacterium | reverse complement strand
GGTGTGGGTGCGGGAGGCAGCGCGCCCGGGCATCGCGGTCGACCCGACGCGCAAGAAGGGCGTCGCCTCGGTCGGGGCGGATGGGCTGCCGCGGGTGCGGGAGCAGCATGAGGAGCCTAAGCCCGACCGCGCGGCGGGGCGGAGCTCGGTCCGTGTGCGGGATGCTTCGCTGGGGTTTTACCGCCGGTACACCGAGGTGTTTCTGCGGCGGTACATGCAGCTGTCGCTCAGGATGGGGCAGGTGCCGTCGGTGCTCGGCAGTTGCATGTTTCGGGGGCGGGTGTCGAGCCGGCCGACCCGGACGTTCGAGGACACGGTGGCTCTGGTGCTGGACGTGGAAAAGTGCATGAAGAAGCTGACGGCGGAGGACCGGGAGGTGATCGCGCGGGTGGCGCTGCAGGAGTACACGCAGGAAGAAGCGGCGGAGCTGCTGGGCATGAGCCACCGAACGCTGGTGCGCCGGTACGCCGACGCGATGGACGCGCTGACAAGAATCCTGCTGAACGTGGAGCTCCTGGAGGTGGAGTCTCTGTACCCTGGGCAGTAGGAGAATGTGCTTACGTGTGTGCTAACGTAGTAGCTGGGTGAGAAGCATGGCACGGGGGAAGAGGAAGAACACGTCGGCGGCCGAGCCGGTCGAGTACATCGGCAAGCGCACGAAAACCGGAAACTCCCTGGGTTTCCGGTTCGAGAGCGCGCTGTTTCGGAGCCATCCGGAGTTCAGTGGAACGGTGCGGGCGCGGGTGGTCGCGCCGGGTCAGCTGCTGGTGACAGCCGACCCGGTCGAGGCGGAGCGGGCGGAGGAGGACGATCCCGCGCTGGGGCCGTTTCTGGCGCTGATCGCGAAGGACATGGTGGAGAACCCGCACCGGATCAAGCCGCTGGACGAGGCGCGCATGCGCAGACTCGCGGAGCTGGTCCAAGATGTCGAGGCTGATTCCGACGAAAATTTAGGTGATGAGGACTTGCTATCGTGAGGCGTTCATTTGCGATGCCGCATTGCGTGCCGCTTCAGTGGCCAAACCGCTCATTTTTCACTCTTACAGGTATGCGGCTGAAGATGAGATGAGTCAGCCCGCGAGCGGGAGGCGGAAGACGGAATGGTTGTAAACGGATGGAAGCTTTACGCGCACCCTCTTTTTGACGAGCAGCTCAAAACCATCGAGGAGAAGATAAGGACCGCAAAACGAATGGCAAGCATCGGTGACATCAAGCACCCTGCGGAGAAATTGCTGGCCAGAACTCTGAGGTATACGCGGGTTCTGATCCCCGCCGACTCGGGCGCGCAGCAGTTCCGGCAGGGCAACATGCTTGAGAAGGAAAACCGGCATTGGTTCCGGGCGAAGTTTCATGCGCATTACCGGTTGTTCTTTCGGTTCTCGACGGCCGATAAAGCGATCGTCTACGCGTGGATGAACGACGAAGGCACGCTGCGCAAGAGCGGGTCGAAAACCAATCCCTACTTGGTATTCGAGTCCATGCTGGAGGCCGGCGACCCGCCGAAGAGCTTTGACGACCTGCTCGCGCGGTCGCGGGCACTCTGAATCACTCGATCCGAAAGGAAAATTCTTCCATCACCGGGTTGGTGAGGACCTCCGACGCAATCCGTTCGACCTCCGCATGGGCAGCTGTGTTGTCGAGCGCGTCCGAAAGCGTGAGGATGAAGTATTTGCCCTGACGGACATCCTCGACGCTCGCGTGGCCCAGCTTGCGGAGGGCATTGCCGATGGCCTGACCCTGGGGGTCGAGCACTGTCCGTTTCGAGACAACGTAGACATGAGCCTTCATCGTCGCCGATTATAAACGGAGCCCTCCGGGTGGGCGCTCGCGAGCTTCGGAGCCTTTGCCCCAGAGAAGCCAAAACCGAAAAGACAGGAATGGGAATGGTCAATTATCTGGAGTTGCCGGTCGGCGAAAAAAGCCCGGACGTGGTGAACGCGATCATCGAGATCCCCGCCGACGGCGTGAACAAGTACGAGTACGACAAGGAACTCCATGTTTTTAAGCTGGACCGCAACCTGTACTCGCCGGTGCACTACCCGGGCGACTACGGCTTTATCCCCTCGACGCTGAGCGAGGACGGCGATCCGCTGGACGTGCTGGTGCTGGTGGACGAGCCGACCTTTTGCGGCTGCCTGTCGCAGGTGCGGCCCATCGGCGTGCTTGAAATGCTGGATCAGGGCGTGCTGGACGAGAAGATCCTGGCGGTGGGCAAAAACAACCCGCGCTTCGCCGAGGTCACCGACTATACGCAGATCTACCCTCACATGCTGCGGGAGATCACGCACTTCTTCTCGATCTACAAGGACCTGGAAGGCAAGCGGGTGGAGGTGCACGGCTGGCACGACGCGGAGTACGCGAAGCAGCGCGTGACGGCGGCGGCGGAGAACTTCATCGCGAATAAGAAAGGGTGAAGGATGAAGGGTGAAGGGTGATTCTCTTGTCGCACTGTAGCACTCTCATAACCTTGACTTTCACTTGCACCTTGGTATGCGTCCCTTGACCCTGCTGCCTTCTCCCTTAGCCCTTCTCCCTTGCCACCCTGTAAACACCCGCCCCGGCGAGCGCGAGGAGGCCGCCGAAGGCGAGGGCGGGCATGCCGAGCAGCCGCTCGCCGCGCGCGAGCCACAGCGCGTACAGGACGAGCGCGGTCGGCAGGGCGG
>CAXTTW010000397.1:0-2667 GCA_964247255.1 uncultured Acidobacteriaceae bacterium | reverse complement strand
GGTTCGCCCTCCTCGGCCCGGTAGCCCTCACACAGGGCGAAGTCGGCGCGCAGCACGGCGAGGGAGCGCCGCAGAAGGGCCGGGTCCTCGAGCACCTCCGGCGGGATGCCGCCGTACCGTCGCACCTCCTCCAGGAACTCGCTGTCGGGAAGCGGGCTGAGCGGGCTGCGCTTAGGAACGCGGGGAGCGCGCGCGGCGGCCAAAAACACGTGCTCGGGCTGCCGCTTGCGCGGGCCGAGCACGCGGGCCAGCTCGTAGCAGACCAGCGCGCCCATGCTGTAGCCCAGAAAAGCGAAAGGCTTGTCCGCGAACGCCTCCAAACCGCGCCCGATCTCGTCCACCAGCGCCTCGATCCGGTCGGCGGTCTGCTCCAGGGAGCGCGCGCCCCTGCCCGGGTATTCGACCCCGCAGGCTTCAATGCCCGCGGGCAAGGCTTGGGCTAGCTGCCTGAAAAACGAAGCGCCGGTGCCTGCGGCAGGGAAACAGAACAGGCGGACGGCCGCGCCCGGACGCTGGGTGTACGCGCGGATCGTGGCCCCGGCGCTCATGCGGTCCTCGCGGCGGCATAGGCGGCGCGCTCGTGGTGGAGGCGGTCTTCGACGATCAAGCCGTTTTCGAACTTGAGGGTACGGTCGGCCAGGTGGTAGTAGTGCTCGTCGTGGCTGATGACCAGAACGGTCTTGCCCTGGCGCTTTAGGTCGAGCAGGATTTCCTCGTAGAACACCTTCTTGAAGGTGGGATCCTGGTCCGCGGCCCACTCGTCGAACAGGTACACCGGGCGGTCCTCGGCGAAGGCGGCCAGCAGCGCCAGGCGTTTGCGCTGACCCTGCGACAGAGCGGTGGTCGAAAAGCGGTCGCTCTCGATCCTGACCTTGGAGGCCAGGCGGAGCCGGTCCAGGTAGCCGGCGGCGCGCTCGCCGAACCCCGCGGACAGGAGCCCAAACAGCCGGTCGAACAGGAAGTTGTCCGAAAAGATGACCGAAAAGTTTTGCCGGTAGCGGTCGCGGTTGCTGTCCGTCACCGGCCGGCCGTTCAGCAGGATAGTCCCGGAGTCCGGCGCGTAAAGTCCGGTGACCAGGCGCGCAAAGCTGCTTTTGCCGCTGCCGTTGCCGCCCACGATGAACACCAGCTCTCCGGCCTGAATGCGGACGTCGAGAGGCCCGAGCGCGAACTCGCGATCCTCGTCCTCGCGGTGATAGGTGTAGCGCAGGCCCACCATTTCCACTTCGCTGAATGGCTCGCCCTCCGCCCCTTCGGCCGACAGGAGGTCGGAAGCGGCGGCGTTGCCGAGAGAAAGCCCGAGCGCTTCGATCTTGCCTACGGAAACGGTCGCGCGCTCGAACGCGGGCAGCACGCCGACCACATAGTTGATGGGGCCGCTCATGTAGATCGTCATAAGGGTGAAGCCGGCGAGGACGGGCAGGCTTTGGTGGCCGAACCGGGGCGCGACGAACAGCGTGACGCCGATGACGAGGAAGTAGAGTACCTGCCCGTAGCTGGCGGCGAGCGCGAAGATGGAGTGCCAGCGCAGGGACAGCGTGCGCATGCGGAGCGCGGCTGGCTCCACCCCTTCCGCGAAAAACGCCTCGCGCCGCCCCCGGTGCAGCTTCAGCTCCTTATTGCCGTGGATCAGCGCCTGGTAAAAGCCGATGAGCACGTCCCAGGTGGCCCGGCCCTCCCGAAGATAGGGCCGCGTGCGCCGCTCAATGAGCCCGTACACGAAGACGCCCGCGACAAAAGTGGCGACAAACAGCAGAGCCAGCCGCCAGTCGAGCCAGAACAGGTAACCGAAGCCGGCCAGAAGCACCGCCAGGTTGATGCAGAGCAGGGGGAAGTTCGCCAGGGTGTCGGAGACGGCGAGCAGGTCCTCGGTGAGCACCGCCATCACCGCCGCCGGGCCGTGCGCTTCCACCTCCCGGAGCGAGCAGCCCAGCAGGCCCCGGCACAGGTGCATGCGGAGCTTAAACACCGCGGCCGTCGACAGGCGCAGCAGCAGCAGGTGCGAGGCCAGGTGCGCGACCAAAACGACGGCGATAACCGAGGCAAACACTTCCCCGAGCGTGTTGGACGCCGCAGCCAGATGCGTGAGGCGCACGTTGACCAGCGCCAGCAACACCGCGCTGGCCAGGCCGCCGGCGATGCCGGTGGCCACCGCGGCGGCAAGCAGCCACGGGGACTGCCGGAGGAGGAAGCCGAGGAGCTTCACTGGGCAGCCTCTTCCGAGAGGGTGGCGAGCAGCGTTTCCACCTCTGCGTTCGACAGCTCACCGATCTTTTCGAGCAGGTGCTCCGGCTCCATCGCGAGCAGGTCGCGCGGGGCGGCCTGCTCGCTTGCTGTTTCCTCCACTGGTGTCTCGCCCTCCGGGGCCATGGCCGCGAGGAACTCCGCGGCCAGCGAGCGGATGCTGGGCCCCTTGAGCAGGCTCACGGTTTGCACCACCACATCGATGCCGGCCTCGAGACGGCTTTTGAGCTCCAGGCCCACGATCGAGTCGAGGCCGACCGCGCTGAGCGGGACCTCCACACCGACGCTCGACGGGTCGAGCCGCAGGCTTTCGCACACCGCGTCGCGGATTGCGTCTTCCAGGCAGAGGAGGCGCCCCGGCGCGTCCAGCTGTGCCAGCCGCGCAAAGGTCACCCGGCCGCCCTGCCTGGCTCCGGCCGCCTC
>CAXTTW010000396.1:0-2676 GCA_964247255.1 uncultured Acidobacteriaceae bacterium | reverse complement strand
GTGCGGACCGGCGCGGCCGACTTCCTGGTCACCTCGATGGACGAGGCTTTGCGAATCCTGCGCATGGACCTGCGGCGCGGCACCCCCGTGGGGGTGTGCCTGCACGGCGCGCCCGCCATGGCTTTGGCTGAGTGCGTGGAGCGCGGGGTGCAGCCGGAGTATCTCGACATCGCGAACGCGGAAATCCTGGAAACACGCGGGGCAAGGCGGATTGCGTGGGTCACGGAATTCGCGGAAGAAGAGCTCCCGACGCTTTTGGATTTACCGGCAGCTCGGCTGGACGGCATCGGCGACGCGGAGCGGCGGCACTGGATGCGCCACGCGCCAGCCGTGCTGGGACGCCGCGATGCGGGGAAGCTGTTCCTGCCGATGCGCGCTGCGGAATAGCAAGGGCCTAAGCTCCGGCCAGCTTAAAGATGGAGCTCCACAGCTCCTTGAGCCCCGCGCCGGTCTTGGCGGAGCACAGAAGCAGCGGCTCCTCCTCAGGCGTACCGAGGTCGAGCCCGCGCCGCAGCTGGGCCGCCGCCTTGGCGCGGCCGTTGCCGGAGAGCCTGTCCGCCTTTGTGCCGATGATCAGGAACGGCCTGCCCGCGTCGCGGAGGAACGCGTGCAGCTGCGCGTCGGAGTCCTGTGCCGGAATGTTGGCATCGACGAGCGAGACGCACAGCACCAGCGAGGACCGCTCCCGCAGGTACGGGTCGATGAAAGAAGGCCACTCGGCGGAGATGGACTTGGAGATCTTCGCGTAGCCGTAGCCGGGCAGGTCGGCGAAGACCACCTTCGGGGGCTAATCGGCGCGCTCGCGAATGGCGAAAAAATTGATGGCGCGGGTGCGGCCGGGCGTGGAGGAGACATGAGCCTGCTTGGACCCGAGCAGCGCGTTGATGAGGCTCGATTTGCCGACATTGGAGCGTCCGAGAAACGCGATCTCCGGCGCGCCCGGGGCGGGGAAGTGCGCGGGGGCGGTAGCGGATAGGAGGAATTTCGGGGTTGTCGGCATAGGCTTGCTGTGAGTGCGGGAGGGATCGCACCGAACGAAGTCGTCTTGATGGGGTCGTCCTGAGGAGCCCCGAAGGACCTGATTTCGCACGGAACTCCTGCAGAAAGCAGATCCTTCGCTTCGCTCAGGATGACCCTTGGATTGAAAGAGAGGTAAGGGCTGGTCTTCTTCACCCTCGACCCTCTACCCTTTTACTGGTGCGGCCGGTTCTCCGCCCCGATCGTCGGCACGTCCAGCAGAACCTCTGGAACCTCCTCGGCCATCTGCGGCAGAGGGCCTTCGAGGGCGATGCCCAAAACCTCGTCCATCGACTCGACGAAGTGCAGCTTCATGGCCGATTTGAGGGCCTCAGGCAGGTCGGGCAGGTCCTTCTCATTCTCCTTCGGCATGATGGCCTCGAAAACGCCGGCGCGGTGGGCGGCCAGGAGCTTTTCCTTGAGCCCGCCGATGGGCAGCACCTTGCCGCGCAGGGTGATTTCGCCGGTCATGGCAATGTCGCGGCGGACCGGGATTTTGGTCAGCGCGCTGGCGAGGCCGGTGGCGAGGGTGATGCCGGCCGAAGGGCCGTCCTTGGGGATCGCGCCCTCCGGAAGGTGGATGTGGATATCGACGTTGCGGTAAAAGTCCTTCGGCAGGCCCAGGTGCGCGGACCGCGAGCGAATGTAAGACAGCGCCGCCTGCGCCGACTCCTGCATCACGTCGCCGAGCTGGCCGGTGAGCGACAGCTTGCCCTTGCCGTCGAGAACCTGGATTTCAGTCTGGAGGATCGTCCCGCCCATCTCGGTCCAGGCCAGGCCCGTGACCAGACCGACCTCGGACTTTTCGTGGACCTGCGAGTCGCGGAACTTCGCGATGCCCAGGAACTCGTGAACGGTCTCGGCGGTCAGTGCCTCGGCGTGCTTGTTGCCGTTTTTCACGACGCGGCGCGCCACCTTGCGGCAGATATTGCCGATCTCGCGTTCGAGATTGCGGACCCCGGCCTCGCGCGTGTAAGCGCGGACGATCTCCTTGAGCGCCCCATCGTCGAAGCTGAGGTTCTCGCCGGTGAGGCCGTTGTTCTCAAGCGCCTTCTTGACCAGGTACTGCTTGGCGATCTCGAGCTTCTCGACCTCGGTGTAGCCGTGCAGCCGGATCACTTCCATGCGGTCCTGCAGCGGGCCGGGGATGGTGTGCAGCACGTTCGCGGTCGCGACGAACAGCACCTGCGACAGATCGTATTCCACGTCGAGATAGTGATCCTGGAAGGTCGTGTTCTGCTCCGGATCCAGCACCTCGAGCAGCGCCGAGGACGGGTCGCCGCGGAAGTCCGACGCCATCTTATCGACCTCGTCGAGCAGGAAGACGGGGTTCTTGGTGCCGGCCTTCTTCATCGACTGGATGATCTGACCCGGCAAGGCTCCGATATACGTCCGGCGATGGCCGCGGATCTCGGCTTCGTCGCGCACGCCCCCGACCGACATACGGACGAACTTGCGGCCGGTCGCCTTCGCGATCGACATGCCGAGCGAAGTCTTGCCGACGCCCGGAGGCCCGACGAAGCACAGGATCGACCCCTTCGGGTTCTTGACCAGCTGGCGCACGGCCAGGAACTCGAGTATCCGGTCCTTGATCTTTTCAAGGCCGTAGTGGTCCTCGTTCAAAACCTTTTCGGCATGCTCGATGGACCGGGTTTCCTT
>CAXTTW010000395.1:0-2678 GCA_964247255.1 uncultured Acidobacteriaceae bacterium | reverse complement strand
GCCGGGGCCAGCAGGCTCGCGTTGCCGCGCGCGTCGGGCGAAAAGGTTCCGGCGGCGACCGGCGCGGTCCCGTCCGCGGGAATGATCCACATCTCGTACACCTTGCCCGCCGGCAGCGGACGTAGATTGCTCGCCTGGAGCAGCAGTGTCCCGGTCGACGCGCCGTAGGTAGCGCGGGCTGAAGGCGCCGCCGGGGCTTTAGGCACGGTCAGAGTCACGCGCACCGAGGCCGGGCTGGTCAGGGTTTCGAGGATGCGCCGCGCTTTTTCGGCATCGAGCCGGTACCGGGCGGTTTCGGTGTTTTCAGCGCGCAGGGCATTTTGGACTGCGTCGCGGTCCTGCCGGAGGCTGAGCGCGACGACGAGCGATGCGGCCGCCGCGGCCCACCCGGTCCAGGCCAGAATGCGCGCTGTGCGGGGGCGGCTCGGGGCCATCGCGAGCGGCTTTTCACGCTTCAACTTCTTGAGGAACCGCCCGCGCGAGCCGTCGGGCAACTCGACCGGCTCGACGGTCAGAGCATAGGCAGCCAGGTCGCGGCGGATAAGCCCGAGCTCGGCCGTGCAGAGCGGGCAGCCGGCCAGGTGCGCGCGAATGGGCGCAGCCTCCTCCGGGTTTAGCGAGAGCAGCGCGAACAGCGCCAGGTCTTCGCCCGCGATGTGTTCGTTGCCGTTCATCCCTGCGCTGCCTTTCTCAGCGTCAGGACAGCGCGCCTGAGCCGGGTCTTGATGGTGCCGAGCGGACTTTGGAGCTTGGCGGCGATCTCCGAATGGGTGAGCCCGTCGAAAAACGCGAGGTGAAGCACGGTTTGCTGCTCTTCGGGCAGCGCGTGCATCATCGACCGGGCGCGCGCAAGCAGGATGGTGTGCTCGCCCTCCTTTTCCACGTCGGTCGCGGAGACCAGCGTCACGTCCTCCGGTGCATCGGTAAGCCGGCGGCGGCGCAGCTGGTCGATGGCGCGATTGCGGGCGAGCACGGCGAACCAGCCGGTCAGGCTGCCCGAGGGCGCATCGACGGCCGGGGGCTTGCGCCAGATGCGCAGAAAGACGTCCTGCATCACGTCCTCGGCACCGGCGGGCTCGTTCAGGACCCGGAGCGCGACCGCGTTGACAAGGGTGGAGTGCCGGTCGAACAATGCGACCATCGCCTGCTGCTCGCCGCCGGCGATCCGGCGGAGCAGGCCGATGTCGTCCTGCGGCGACCCACGTTCTCCCAGACCCTTATCCATGCAACGCGCGACTCGGCAAGACGGGTTTCCGCTTTCCACACTTTCCGCGGCAAAGCCAAACCTCTACACGCGCCGCAGCCTCAGCGTACACCGGAAGGGTGTGGGTTTTCGAGCGAGGGCGGGAAAAGCGCGCCTCTTCCGTGAAGCCGCAAGCCCGAGCGATACTGGAGCCTCTATGCGCGTGCTGATCGTCGAAGACGAGCTTCGCCTGGCCGAGAACGTGGCCGCCGCCCTGCGCGAGGGCGCGGGGCTCGCGGTAGACCATGCGGAAACCGGCACTGAAGGCGAGGATCTGCTCGAAGCGGCCGCCCGCGCCGGGTCCTACGACCTGCTGATCCTGGACCTGATGCTCCCCGGCCTGAGCGGACTTGCGCTGTTGCGCAAGCTGCGCGCCCGCGGCGACCGGACGCCCGTGCTGATCCTGACCGCGCGCGAAGGGGCCGAGTCGGTCATCGAGCTGCTTAACGCCGGGGCCGACGACTACCTGTCCAAGCCCTTCGACCTGGGCGAGCTGCTGGCGCGGGCCAAGGCGCTCATCCGGCGGGGCAAGGGCAACGCGCACCCGGTCCTGCGGGTAGGCGAGGTCGAAATCAACACGCTCGAGCAAACGGTCGTGCGCGAGGGCCGGCTCATCGACACCTCCCCGACCGAGTTCCGCATCCTTGAATACCTGGCGCACCGCCCGCGCGCCGTCGTTTCAAAGCAGGAGCTGCTCGAACACCTGTACGATTTCAATTGGCAGCACCACTCCAATGTGGTCGAAGCGCATGTATCCAATCTGCGGCGCAAGCTGGACCGGGGCAGCGCCTACCCGATGATCGAAACGCTGCGCAACCGGGGCTACCGCCTGGCAGTGCCCGCGAGCGGCAGGTGAGCGAGCGCCGGTCGATCCTGCGGCAGGCGGTCGGGGCGGTGCTGCTGCTGGAGCTGCTTGCCGCCGCCCTGCTGATCGGGCTCACGGCGGTGCACGAGCGGCATGCCCGCCACCGCGCCCAGGACCGAAGCCGCTTTCGCCTCCAGGCGGGCATGGAAGGCGCGGTCGGCGACGCGAACGACGAAACCGACGCGGTGGTGCTGGCCCCGCGCGAGGTTTCGCTGGGGCCGGGCGAATTCTTCGAAGCGCGCGAAGGCGCGAAGCTGCTGGGCAGGCGCGGAAATTGGCCTGTCGCGCCCGCAGCCGGTGTCGCGCGGGACGCCCGGGGGAACGCCTACGAGGTCATCGGTCTCGCGGGCGTGCGGGTGGTGGACCCGGACGAGCCCGGCGGAGGGAAGGCGCACCGGATCGCCGTGTTGTACGGCGGGCCGCTCGCGCCCGTCGAGGCCGAAGCGTGGGCGGTGGTGCGCTTCCAGGCGGCGGCCTCGGCTCTGGTGCTGCTCGGCACCGCCTTTGCTCTGGCCTGGTTCTTGCGGCGCGCGCTCGATCCCCTTCGGGAACTCGCGGAAGCGGCCGGGC
>CAXTTW010000394.1:2377-2680 GCA_964247255.1 uncultured Acidobacteriaceae bacterium | reverse complement strand
CGCGGGGGCGCTCGCCCGGCGGCTCGGCGAGCCCGGAGAAGCGCTCGACCTCCATGACCTGTGTTTTACCGCGGCCTCCCGCCGCAGCCATCTGGACCACCGGCTGGCCGTTACCGGGCGCAGCGCGGAAGACCTGCGCGAAGCCCTCGAAGGGTTTGTCTCGGCGGGGCAGCACGCGTTCGCGGTCGCCGGGAGCGCCCCGGCTGCCCCGCCCCAGCTGGCCGTCGTGTTTTCCGGCCAGGGCTCGCAGTGGTTCGGCATGGGCCGCTCGCTGCTGGAGCGGGGACCGGTGTTCCGCGGGGG
>CAXTTW010000394.1:0-2367 GCA_964247255.1 uncultured Acidobacteriaceae bacterium | reverse complement strand
AGCAGATCGACGTTCTCCTGCGCGAAGCGGCGGGCTGGTCTCTGCTGGACCTGCTCACCCTGGACGAACTGGGTCCGCGCCTGGCCGAAACCGAATACGTGCAGCCCGCCCTCATCGCCTTGCAAGTGGCCTTGGCAACGCTGCTGCGGTCCTGGGGCGTGGAGCCGGACGCAGTAGTTGGCCACAGCGTGGGCGAGGTCGCGGCGGCGCACGTGGCCGGGGCGCTCACCCTCGCGGACGCCGTGCGGCTTATCGCGCACCGCGGCAGGCTCATGCAGAGGGCCACCGGGCTGGGCCGCATGGTCAACGTGGAGCTGGGCCACGAGGAGATGCAGGCGATGCTGAACGGCTGGAGCGACCGGCTTTCGGTGGCCGCCGTCAACGGCCCGCAATCCGTCGTGCTTTCAGGCGACGGCGACGCGATGCTGCTCATGCTGGAAAAGCTGGACGGCCGCCGGGTGAACCACATGCCCCTGCCGGTCAACTACGCCTTCCACAGCCCGCAGATGGACCCCTTCAAGACCGAGCTCGAGGCCGGGCTCGCCGGGCTCGTGACGCACCCATGCGTGATCCCTATGATGTCGACCGTCACGGCGGCCTGGTGCGCGGGCGGGGCGCTCGGCGCGCCGTACTGGAGCGCCAACATGCGCCTGCCCGTGATGCTCGCCCCGGCGATCGAGGCGCTGGACGCCGGCGGCTTCGGGGTGTTTCTGGAGATCGGTCCGCACGCGGTGCTGTCCGGGTCCATCGCGCGGACGCTGAAGGCGCGCCGGAGCCAGGCCCACGTGGTTTCGACCCTGCGCCGCGACGCGGACGAGCAGCAAGCGCTGACGCTGGCCCTGGGCGCGCTGTACACGCTGAGCCGCCCCCCTGCGTTCGCGCGGCTTTATCCGAAAGGCAATGTCGTCCACTTCCTGCCGGCCTACGGGTGGGACCGCCAGCGCTACTGGCTCGACCTCGCCCGGCCCGCGCGCCGCCTGGCCGACGCGCACCCGCTGCTGGGCCTGCGCCTGCCCATGGCCCGGCCTATCTGGCAAAAGGAGCTGGACACGGTGGGGCTGCCCTGGCTCGGCGACATGCAGCGGCACCGGCACGCGCTCGTGCCGCCCAACGCGTTTGTCGAGGCGGCGCTGGCGGCGGCCTCGGAAACCTTCGGCGCGACGCCGTTTCAGCTGGCCGATGTCGTTTTCACAACCCTCGCGGAGCTCCGCCCCGGCAGCCATGCCTTGACACTCCAGGCGGCCGTCTCCGGCGAGACCGGAGGGGCGATCGCCATCGAGGTGTTCTCACGCGGGGAGGGGGCGGAAGCGCCGTGGCAGCTGCACCTGAGCGCCCGCGCCGCCGCTCGCCCGCGTTCCGCCGCGCCCGCGCCGCTGGACTTCGATGCCTTGGCTGCGCTGTGCCCCGCGAGCGTCGAAAGCGCCCAGCTCTACGGAGGGCTGGACACCTACGGGCTCCATTACGGCCCCGCGCTGCGGCACGAAGCCGTGCTGCGGCAAGGCGTAGGCCACGCCCGGCTCACCCTGCGCTTGCCGGAGGAGCTCCTGCCCACGCTCGGCCGCTACTGCTTGCATCCGGTGGTGCTCGAAGCCGCGACCCAGGCGGGCCGCTTAGCCCACGGCCTTGAAGGCCTGACGCTGGACCCTTCCGGGATGCAGCGTGTCCGCGTACTGGGCCCCTGCCCCGCCGTGTGCGAGCTGTACGCCCGCACCCGCGCCCTGCCGGAGTTCGGCGAAACCGTTCCACGCACCGACATCTCCCTCGCGGGCGAGGACGGGGCCGTGTTCGCGACCGTCGAAGGTTTGGCCTTTGAGCGGCGGGAAACGGGCAAGGCGCTCGCCATCCCGGACCGCCCCGATGACTGGCTGTACGAGCCCGTGTGGCAGGCCGCCGAGCGCGAAGCCGCCCCCGCGGCCGAGGGCGCCGGCGTGTGGGTATTTCTGGCTGACCAGCGCGGCGTCGCGGACCGTTTGCTGCCCTACTTCGAGGCGCACGGGGATCGGTGCCTCGTTGTCCGCCGCGGCGGCGCGTTTGCCCATCCGGAAAAAGACCGCTGCACGGTCGACGCGAACGACCCGGCGCAGCTTCATCGCTTTTTCGAGGAAGCTTTCCCGGAGCGGGTGAAGAACCTAAAGGGCATCGTGCACCTGTGGAGCCTGGACGCGACCCCGGTCGCGCAGACCACCGCAGCCTCGCTCGCGGCGGACGGCGACCTGAGCGCGCGCAGCCTGTTGTTTCTGGTCCAGGCCGTCGCTGCGGCCAGGTTTGCCCGCGCCCCGCGTCTTTTCGCGGTGACAGGCGGCGTCCACGCGGCCGGCGCGGCGCGCCCCGCTGCACTCGAGGCGGCGCAGTCCATGGTTTGGGGCC
>CAXTTW010000393.1:0-2685 GCA_964247255.1 uncultured Acidobacteriaceae bacterium | reverse complement strand
GGTGAGCACGGCGGCAGCCTGCGTAAGCTGGGCCGCGGCAAGGGCCTGCTCGGTTTCCGCGAAAAGCAGAGTCGCGGACCCGGCCGCGCGCGGGCTGCCGACAGCCTCAACGGGCGCTTCCCCCGCCGAGTGCGGGTGAAGAGTGGCGGCGAGGGCCTGAGCGAGTTGGGCAAGGGTGAGGGGCATGGTAGTGAAGGTGAAGGGTGGAGAGTAGAAGCCCAGTTTAGGACAAGCTGCTGGGTCGGGCGGGATGGAAGGCGGGTGCCGCGCTCCTCACGCGACCTTCGGAGAAGATGCGTTCGGCAGGCTTCTGTGTTCAGAGCGCTTCCGCCAAGGGAGCGCTAGTAGAGAGTTGGCTCGCCAGGAGGTCTGGTCTTCCACCTGCGATGCAGCCAGAGCCACTGGTCGGGGTAGGCGCGGATAATCGCCTCGAGCGCGGCGGTGCAGGCGGCGGTGTTCTCGAGCGCGTCGCGCTCGGGTTCGGCGGTGCGGGCCATCGGCAGCTCAGGGAAGAAGTGGAGCACATAGCGGCGCTCGTCCGCGTGCCACAGCAGGCAGCCGGGCACGACGGCGGCCCCGGTGTGTCGGGCGACCCGGGCCAGCCCGGAAGCGGTCGCGGCGAGGTGCCCGAAAAATGGCACGAACACGCCTTGCGGCGGGGTCATGTTCGTGTCCATCAGGATGCCGACGGATGCCCCGCCGCGTACGGTCGCGAGCAGACCGCGCGCAAACTCATCCTTGCCGAGCACGGTGTTGCCGTGCAGGCAGCGAATCCGATTCACCCAGCGGTCGATCCACGGATTGTCAAGCCGCCGGATCACCATGGCCATGGGGTGCCCGGCAAGCGAATGATAGAAGCTCGAGAGCTCCCAGCAACCCAGGTGGCCGGTCAGGATCAGCACGCCTTTTCCCTTCTCCGCCGCCTGCTGCCAATGGTGGAAATCCTGGTAGCGGATGTGGTCCGCGGTGTTCGCGAGCGTGTAGCGGGGCATGTGGGCAAACTCGGCAAGCTGCCGGCCGAGGTGGCCGTAGGTGCTCTTGAGAATCGCGTCTCGCCAGGCCTGAGTCCTCTCGGGAAACGCTAGCCGAAGATTGCGCTCGCCGGTGCGTCGAAGCCTCGGCAGCGCGTGGTAAACCAGGTGGGCGAGAATCCCACCGCAGGCACGCGCGGGCCGCCGAGGCAGCGCTGCCAGAGCCGCGAGAAGGCAGCGAAGAAACGCGTATTCGAGGAAGTGCAGCAGGCGGTCGCTTCGCGAGTGAGTGTCTCCAGCCTTGTCCGGCTTTAGGCAGCATCCCTCCGGGCATGGTCAACAATTGGGTACTGACAAGGGTCAGCGAGAAGCTGCCGCCAAGCCGACCGAGGCTACACGGCGACCGTGAAGGAGTCCTCACTGCGGGTGACGGCGCGGTACAGGGTGTCGCGCTCGAAAGGAATGCGGCCGGCGGCCCGGATCAGCCGGACCAACTCCTCGCGGCGCATGCCCTGCGGGGTCGTCGCGCCGGCGTCGTGGTAGATCTTTTCCTCGATCACGGTGCCGTCGATATCGTCGGCTCCAAACCGCAGGGAGATCTGGGCCATCTTCGCCGAAACCATCTGCCAGTAGCTCTTGATGTGGGCGAAGTTGTCGAGTAGCAGCCGGCCGATCGCGATCTGCTTCATGTCGCCCATGCCCGTGGTGCGCGGCAGGTGATCGAGCGCCGTGTTGTCCGGGTGGAAGGCGAGGGGAATGAAGGTTTGGAAGCCGCCCGTGCGGTCCTGGACCGCGCGCAGCCGCAGCATATGATCGACGCGATCCTCGTCGTTTTCGACGTGGCCGTAGAGCATGGTCGCGTTTGAGCGAAGGCCGAGCCCGTGGGCGATCTCCGCGGTTTCCAGCCACTCGTTGCCGTCGATCTTGTGATCGCAGATGATGGACCGGACGCGGTCGGAGAAGATTTCGGCCCCGCCGCCCGGCAGCGAGTCGACCCCCGCGGCGCGTACCCGCTCCAGCGTTTCCCGGATCGAGAGCTTGGCGCGCTTGGCTAGAAAAGCCACCTCGACCATCGTGAAGGCCTTGATGTGCACGAGCGGAAAGCGCTCCTTGAGGCCGGCAACAAGGTCGAGGAAGTACTCGAGCGGGAGGTCGGGGTGGAGGCCACCGACGATGTGGAACTCGGTTACCGCCTCGGAGTAACCCTGGGCGGCTGTGGCCCAAGCTTCCTCAAGCGCCATGGTGTAGGTGCCTTCCGCGCCTTTCTTACGGCCAAACGCGCAGAGGCGGCAGGAGGCGACGCAGACATTGGTCGGGTTGATATGCCGGTTCACGTTGAAGAACGCGAGGTCGCCGTGGAGCCGCTCCCGAACCTGGTTAGCCAGCCAGCCGATGGCGAGGATATCCGGCGAGCGATACAGCGCGAGTCCGTCGGCGAAGTCGAGGCGTTGGCCGGACGCGAGCTTCTCCGCGATCGGCTCGAGCGCGGGATCGTCGGTCTTAAAGCCGCGGCGGGCGGACGCGACGGGTGCTGCCATTTCCTCGACCATGAAAGATTTCCTCTCCTCTAAGTTTAGCGGATAGCTGGGCCGGTACCTGCGCGAGCGCCACCCTGGGTTTCGCGTAAAAAGCGCAGGCCGCTGGTACTATGCCGGGAGATGGTTTTCGCTCGTTGGTGCTGGTCCTCCCTGCTGATGTGCGCGCTCGGCGGCTC
>CAXTTW010000392.1:0-2705 GCA_964247255.1 uncultured Acidobacteriaceae bacterium | reverse complement strand
GTCCACGTCCTGCGGGTCGAAGCTCACGAGCCTTTGCGGCTTGCCGTTCTCGAGCACCGTGAAGTCCTCGCGGGTGAGCCCCTTGACCGGCGCGCCGGTCTTGCGGTCGCGCACGATCACGTCGGTCAGTACCAGGTCCGACTGGACCTTGAGCGTGAAGCCGGGCTGCTGGGGTTCTTGCGCCGCCGCCGGCAGCGCCATCAGGAAGGCAAGAAGGAGAGCACGCATGCTAGTACCGGAACCGCGCGAGAAAGTTGAACTGCCGGGTCGCCGCAGTGCCCAGCACCTGCCCGTAGGCGTTGGAGCCGAGCTGGGTGTCGACCGAGGAGTACTGGATCGTGTTGAGGACGTTGTCGGCGGTCACGCGCAGCTCCAGCGAGCGGGTGTCGGTAAAATTAATGGTCTTGGACGCCGACCCGTTGAACGAGATCGTGCCCGGTCCCGGTATGGAGTAGCGGCTCGCCGTGCCGTATACCGCCGCGGGCTGCGTAAACGCCCCAGTGTTGAACCAGTTCAGCGAAGACCCTCCTCCGGCGGTGATGGAGGCTCCCTGGACCCGGTCCGGCCGCTGCGACCCCGCGCTGCCGCGCGCGACATCGTTGACTGAAGCCACGTAGGCCGGGGTCAGCGGCGTGCCGCTCGCAAGGGTGTAGGTACCGGAAAGCGACCAGCCTTCCAGGGCTTTTCCCGCGCGCCCGCGGTTCAGAATGCTCTTGTCCGCGCCGAAAGGCAGCTCATAGACGAAGTTGCCGGTGACCTTGTTGCGAATGTCGAAGCTCGAGTTCGACTCCTCCGCGAGCAGGTTTTGCCAGTTTTGGGCGATCGCGTTGCCCACCCCGCCGACCGAGGTCGCATTGTCGATCGAATGCGCGTACGTGTACGTGGCCTGGAGGCCCAGCCCCTTGGCCAGCCGCCGCCGCACACTCACGGTAAGTGCGTTGTAGTTCGAGAACGCGGCGGACTGCTCGTAGTCGTAGAGAATTCCGGAGAGCGAGGCGTTCGCGGTCCGGCCCGGGGCGTCCACGATGCTGAGCCGCGTCCCCTTCGAACCCGAGTAGCCGATGTTGAGCACGGTGTTTTGCGGGAGCGTGCGCTGCACGTTCAGGTTCCAAACCTGAATATAGGGCAGGCGGTAGTTCTTCGCGACCGCATAATTGCCCCGCGATTGTGGGTTAGGGAAGCCGTTGGCCAGGGTGATCGGCGCGCCGAGCGTGACCTCGTTCGTTTGGACATCGGCGAAGGGCGGCTGAAACGCGAACTGCTGAACAAACTTACTGTACTGCCCGTTTGCGTAGTTGATGCCATAGCCGCCGCGTACGACCGTGTCTTTCGCCGCGCGCCAGGCGAAGCCGAGCCGGGGGCTTACGTTGTTGCGCTCCGGGTAAATGAGCGACTGAGGATAGTACCCGGTGTAGGGTCCTTTCGCGTTCGGAGTTACTGTCGCGATCGAGGCAAAGTTATTGCCCGGGTCCAGCGTGGCGAGGCGGTTGTTGATCTCGGAGAAAGGGGAAAAGTACTCGTAGCGTACCCCGGCCTGCAGGCTCAGTGAAGGCAAGGCCTTCCAGTCGTCCTGGAAGTAGCCTTCGTATATATTCTGGCGGAGATAGCTCTTCTGGTAAGCCGCCTGGAGCTGCGACTGCTGCGGCAGCCCCAGCAGCAGATCCGCCAGCGAGGACCCGCTCTGCGCGAGGCCTTGCTGGGTGGTGTTGCCGACGCCTGAAAGCGCGCTCGCGCCGGGGTCTTGCGTAAGCAACCCCGAAAAGATAAAGGAACCCGTCGAGATGAGCTGCGGGGCGCCCTGGAGGTTGAACTGCACGCGCTTGTAATCGCCGCCCCACTTAAGGGTGTGCCGCGCGTGCGACCAGGAGCTCGACTCACTCACGGCAAGGGTTTGGTTGACCTGGAACGACGGCTGCTGCTCCGTAAAGCCGGTGAACTGGGTAAGCGTCACGTTGGGCAGGCCGTAGTTGAGCGGGCTGGCCGCCTGCGTGCCGAAGATATTGATCCCTAAGTTGTTCGCGACGTCCTGCCCATTGGTGAAGTAGTTGGTCACATTGGTCGTTACGCGGTTCCAGTTCAGATTCAGGTTGTTGGTAAGCCGGTCCTTGCTCACGGTGTAGCCAAGCTCCACTTCGCGGCTGTTGACCTGGGTCTTACCGCCAAGCCCGGGATAGAGATTCAGGTTATCGCTGGCCGTGTGTGAGTAGTTCAGGTTCGCATGGAGGTTCTGCGACAAACCTTTATTCTGCCCGCCGATGTACTGCCGGATCAGCCCGCCCAGCGGCGAGCCGCCGCTTACTTGCCCCAGCGTATGGATAAAGCGCAGCGCGACCACGGTCGAGTTGGACTGCGCGCTGGTGAGCAGCTGATAGTTGCGCGCGGTGCCGGGCAGGTTCTGGAGCGGCAGGTAGCCGAGCAGCGCGCGCGCCTGCGGGCTGATGCGCGAGGCCGGGATGCGATTGTTGGGGAAGGGCCGCCCGGTCTGCGGGTCGTAGATCGGGATCGCCGCGCCGGTGTTGGTAGTGAGGCCAGAAAAATCGCCCGCGCGCTCCAGGGAGGTCGGCACGGTGCCGTACTGGTCGAACGGACTCGAAGAGAGCTGCCGGTTCGCTGTGAAGAAGAGGAAGTCGCGCTTGTCGTGCTCCAACAGCCGGGGAATGTACGGCGTACCCGCGTACACCAGGCCGAACCGGTTGGAGCCGTAG
>CAXTTW010000391.1:0-2714 GCA_964247255.1 uncultured Acidobacteriaceae bacterium | reverse complement strand
GCGAGATCCTCGCCCGCAAGGACGTGGACGCGGTGCTGATCGCAACGCCCGACCACTGGCACAAGCAGGCCGCGGTCGACAGTATGCAGGCGGGCAAGGACGTGTACCTCGAGAAGCCGATGATCCACGTCTACCCGGACGGGCCGGCCATCATCGAGGCGGCGCAGTCGTCCAAGCGCATCTGCCAGATTGGCTCGCAGCGGGTCAGCTCCATCGTGTACGCCAAAGCCAAGGAGCTGCTGGCCCAGGGCGCGATCGGCAAGCTCAACATGGTCTCCGCCTACTGGGACCGCAACTCCTCGCAGGGCGCGTGGAACTACACCGTGCCGCTCGACGCTTCGACGCAAACATGCGATTGGGAGCGTTTTGAAGGCAGCGCGCCGCACATACCCTGGAACGCCGAGCGCTTCTTCCAGTGGCGCAAGTGGAGCGACTACGGCTCCGGCGTCGCGGGCGACCTGTTCGTGCACCTGTTCAGCGGCACGCACTTCATCACCGGCGCGCTGGGGCCCACGCGCGCCATGGCCACCGGCGGGCTGCGCTTCTGGAAGGACGGCCGCGACGCCCCGGACGTGCTGCTGGGGCTGGTCGACTACCCGGAAGGCTTCAACCTGAGCCTGCGGGTCAACTTCGTCGACGGCGGCTCGGAAGGCGAGGGCTTCCTGTTTACCGGGTCCGAGGGGCTGATGGAGATCAACGGCCAGACGCAGAGCGTGTCGGTGACACGCACCCCGCGGGAAACCGAGCCCGGGATCGGAGTCGCGACCTTTGCCGATGCCATGCAGAAGGAGACCACGGCCGCCTATCGCAAGAAGTATCCCCTGAAGCACGCGGAAGGACCGCCGTCGCAGCAAGTGGAGACCTTTGTCGCGCCCAAGGGCTACTCGGACTCATACGACCACTTCCGGAACTTCTTCGCGAGCGTCCGCAGCCGCAAGCAGCCGGTCGAGGACGCGACGTTCGGCTTCCGCGCGGCAGGGGCCGCGCTGCTGGCTAACCTGAGCATGAAGCAAAACAGCATCGTCGGGTGGGATCCGGTCGCGATGAAGGTCGTGGAGAAGAACGCATGAAGACGCGGCTGGCTATCGCTTGCTTGCTCGCTTTCCCCGCCGCCCTGCTCGCGCAAGACCCGGAACACGCGACCGAGGTGCGCAAGCCGACCCCCGGACCGGGGCCGGGCGGCGCGCCGCGAGTCGCTTTTCTGACCCATCGATTGGGCAACGACCACGCCGAAGGCATCTCGCTGCTGGACATGGACGGCGACGGCCGCGCGGACCTCCTGAGCGGCGCCTATTGGTACGCGAACCCCGGCCCCGGCGGGGGCGAGTGGAAGCAGCACCAGTTCCGAACCGTGGGCATCCACGGCGAGTTCGTCTCGGACTGCGGCGAGTGGATCGTGGACGTGGACCATGACGGGCTCCCGGACGTGGTGACCGCCGGATGGATCACGAATGGGCTGATGTGGTTCCGGAATCCTGGCCCGGCCGCGACCAAGGCTGGAACCATGTGGCAGGGCCAGAAGATCGCCGATAGCTACGACACCGAGGGCGGGGCGTTCGCGGACATCGACGGGGATGGCAAACCGGATGTCGCGCTGGCGCACTACAACCACTCGGGGGTGCTGTGGGTCTCGTTCGCGGGCACGACACCCGCAGTACACCACGTGGGCGGGCGCGAGCAGGACGGCCACGGCATCGGAATTGCGGACATCGACGGCGACGGCAAGCCGGACATCCTGACGCCCTACGGCTGGTTCGGGCAGATCGATGCCAAAGCCGACAAGTGGCAGTGGCACGGGGACTGGCGTTTGGGCGACGCGGGCTTTCCGATTCTCGGCTACGACGTAAACCATGACGGCAAGCTGGACCTGATCTACGGGCAGGGCCACGGCTATGGGCTGTACTGGCTGGAGCAGGCCGGCGCGCCCGGACAGCCGCGATGGATCCGGCACACGATTGACGAGTCGTTTTCGCAGTCGCACGCGCTGGCCCTGGTGGACCTGGACGGCGACGGCAAGCCGGAGCTGGTGACGGGCAAGCGCTATCGGGGTCACAACGGCGGGGATCCGGGCTCGTACGACCCCAACGTGGTATACGCGTATCGCCTGCCGGCGAAGGTCTCGGCAGCGGGCACGACGACGCCCGGCGCGACCTCATCGATGGCGATTGCTGATCCAACGGCTGACCCAATCTTTATCCGCATCGCGCTCTCGGAAAACGGGACCGCCGGGATCGGCACGCAAGTGATCGCGACGGACCTGGACGGCGACGGCGACACCGACCTGGCGCTCGCGGGCAAGATGGGCGTGCACGTGCTCGAAAACCTGAAGGTGGACACGGTGAGCAAGTCGGTCCGCGAGCAGGAGCAGCCCATCAACCGGACCTGGCCGCTCTCGGGCGAAGGCCGCGAAGTGGAGCAGGAGGACGGGCCGAAGTAGGCTCTCGCGGTTATTCCGCAGGTGTCGAGGGGAGGGCGGCCGTAAACGCGGCTTTTCCGGCGGGAAAAGCCACACCGAGAAACTCTCCGCGTTTCATTGCATTGGGGAAAACCGCATCAGCGGCGCTTGCGGAGCACCCAGGTGGTCATGCAGCGGTAATCCTGCACCACGGTGGTCTTGAGCGGGTCGACGAGCACGGCGTTGAGTTCGTCGGTCATGCGGAGCAGCATCGCCTCGTCGACCAGGAACCATGCCGACCCGTCGCCGATGCGGTACA
>CAXTTW010000390.1:0-2729 GCA_964247255.1 uncultured Acidobacteriaceae bacterium | reverse complement strand
CCCTGCTTCGGGTTCCAGGGGTTGCGCGTACGCCCGCCGAACCACACGTCGCCCATGGCCAGCGCACCGAGGGTGAGCTTGGCGACCAGCACGGCTCCGGCCGCGTCGAGCCGCCGGACGACCGCCGCGTCCTCGTCGATCCGCTGGTGCTCGAAGCCGCCCGCGCCCCAGGTGGTGGGGTAGCCGCGCACGGCGAGCAGGTCCTTCGCGCCCCAGGGCAGGCCGTGCAGCGGGCCTGCGTAATGGCCTTTCTTGAGCGCAGCATCGGCGGCGCGGGCTTTGTCCATGGCGCGCTCGGGAGTCAGGGTCACGACGAACCGCAGCTGCGGGTCGTAGCGCTTGAGGCGCGTCAGGTACATCTCCGTGAGCGCGACGGAGGAGACCTGCCGTTGCCGAACGAGCTGCCCGAGCTCCATGACGGATAGAAAGGCGAGCTGTTCCACGTGCGCCGGGGTTTGCGCGCGGGCAGGGCTCGCGCTTTGGCCATTGCTGTACCGGGCGGGCAAACGGACCGAATCGACCCGCGCGCCGGGCGGCAGGGGGTCGAAAACGAAGGCGGGCGCGACGGAGTTGGGCAGGTGCAGCGCACGGATGGCGGCGTAAGCGTCGCGCTGCTCCCCGAGCGCGTCGAGCATGGCGGCGCGCTGCTCGGGCGCGATGGCGACCCCGGCGAGGGCGGCCGCGGCGTCGATCATATCGGGGGTGACCGGTTTGGGCGCGGCCTCGTCTGGAGTCGCCGCCAAAGCGTACAGCGCTCCGGGGAACAGCGTGGACGCGAGGCCGAGGCGGCCGGTGACGGCGAGGAACAGGCGGCGGTCGAGTGCGGAGCTCATGCGTGCGTGGCTCTCCTTGGGAACGGGCTGCGAAGACGCAGTATGGCACGCGCGGGCTTCCTGGTCGAACGCCTACTTGCCGATGCAGAAGGTGGAGAAAATGCGGTTGAGGATGTCGTCGGCGGTCGTGATGCCGGTAAGGGCGTCGAGGGCCGCGAGGGCGGCGTGGAGGTCGAGCAGAAGCAGCTCGTGGGGAACGGATTGGTCCGCGGCGGTGAGCGCGGCGGAAACCGCGGTGAGCGCGGCGGAAACGGCTGAGTGCTGGCGGAGATTGGTGAGGGTGGCCGTGCCGGGGGCAGTGCTGCCGGAGAGCCGCGCGTGGATGGCGGCGCGGAGAGCCTCGACGCCCTCGCCGGTGAGAGCCGAAGTGGGCACGGCAGGTGTTCCGGGGAGGAGCCGGTCTAAACCGCCTCCGAGAAAAGCGAGCGGCTCGGCGACGCTCGGGAGATCGGCGGCTGCCGGGGGAGGCGCGGGCTCGCTGGCAATGTTCGGCAGCAGGTCGGCTTTGTTGAGGGCGACGACGAGAGGGCGGCCCCGGGCGGCGTGGAGCAGGGCGCGTTCCTCCTCGTCGAGCGGAGCGGTGCTGTCGAGCACGAGCAGAACGAGGCCGGCGTCGGCAAAGGCTTCACGGGAGCGCAGGATCCCGATTCGCTCGGCCTCGGAGGAGGCCTCGCGAAGGCCGGCCGTATCGATCAGCTCGACCGGGATGCCGCCGATCGAGAGGCGCTCGGCGACGGTGTCGCGGGTGGTGCCGGCTTCGGCGGTGACGATGGAGCGGTCGCGGTCGAGCAGCCGGTTGAAGAGCGAGCTCTTGCCCGCATTGGGGCGGCCGACGATGGCCAGGGTCACGCCCTCGGCGATGAGGCGGCCACGCTGGAAAGTCCCTTCGAGCGTGGACATGCTCGCCTGGATAGCCCCGAGCCGCTCTCTAAGGGCGGAGGGGGCGAGGACGGGTGTGTCGTCCTCGGCGAAGTCGATACCGGCCTCAAGGGTGGCGATGAGGGTGACGAGATCGTGCTTAAGAGGGGCGATGCGGCGGGAAAGTGCGCCGCCCAGCTGCCCGGCCGCGGTCTGGGCCTGGAGCAGGGTTTGAGCGTCGATGAGGTCGCGGACGGCCTCGGCTTGGGTGAGGTCGAGGCGTCCGGAGAGGAAGGCGCGCTCGGTGAACTCGCCGGGGTTAGCAAGGCGGGCTCCCGCTTGCAGAAGCAGGCGGAGGAGGTGGTCGAGGAGAACGGGGGAGCCGTGGGCGGCGATCTCGACGACGTCCTCGCCGGTGTAGCTCTTGGGGGCCTGATGGTAGGTGACGACGGCTTCGTCGAGTCTCTGGCCGGTCGCGGGGTCGAGCAGATGGCAGAAGCGGGCGTGGTTGGGGGTGAAGTCGGGTTTGTCGATCAAGTGCCGGGTCAGCGAGAGCGCCTCGGGGCCGCTGAGGCGCACGATACCGATGCCGCCGCGTCCGGGTGGGGTGGCGATGGCGGCGATGGTGTCGGGGGGCATCAGAGTTCTCGTCCTTTTTGCACGCAATCTCGGAGTGGCCAGCTTCCGTTCGGGTCATCCTGGGCGCGGCGACGCAGCGGCGTGAAAAGCAGGTCACCCGCGCTTTGCCCGTCAGGATGACCTCATCCTTTGTGAAGGCGGACGATCAGAAGCAGCCGGGCGGTAAGGCTACTCTAGCGGCGGCGATCTCTGGAGTCCCGTCGAGGGCGCTCAGGCAGGGTAACCGGCGGCGGCGTGTATGCGGCCTGATCGTACCCCTTGGGAAAGACGACGAGCACACGCGCGGGGCCTTCGCCGACGGAGTGAGTCTGGACGCCGGGGTGATCCTTGAGGACGAGGTGCAGGAGGCGGCGCTCACGGGAGTTGGACGGCGGGAAGGGGACGGGCTCGCCGGTGCGC
>CAXTTW010000389.1:0-2740 GCA_964247255.1 uncultured Acidobacteriaceae bacterium | reverse complement strand
GTTCCCGGACCAGCGCCGCCACCGACTCCCCGGACAAGTTCATCCAGGTCTCCGGCTTGGCCAGCACCACCTCTTGCCCGGCGATCGAGCCTTTACCGGTCAGCGCCTTGCCCCGCCGGTTGGCGACCGCGATCCCGGCCGAAGCCGCGATCCGGTCCACCGCCAGGAAGCCCGCGTTGTGTGGCGTCCACTGGTACTCCGGCCCGGGATTGCCGAGGCCGGCAACCAGCAGCACCGCCTACTTCGCGTCGGGCGCCGGGGTCTCGCCCTTGCCCTTCTTGGCCACCTCGGGCTCCGCCGACGCCGCGGCTTCGGCTTCGAGCGTCGCCGCATCCTCCTTGACCTGGGCCAGGTGCGCCACGGTGGTTTCCTCGTCCGTCACGAAGCGGAACTTGCCGCCGTGCGGCAGATCGGCCACGCGGATCACGCCGCCCATCTTCATCTCCGTCACGTCCACTTCGATCGCCGACGGGATGTCGCCCGGCAGGCACTCGATCTCGACCTCGCGCAGCACCTGGTCCATGACGCCGCCCTCGTTCTTGACGCCGAAGGCGATGCCGGTCAACACCACCGGCACCTCGGCCCGCATGGCCTTGTCGAGCGCGATCCGCTTCAGGTCCACGTGGATGAGCCGGTCCTTGATCGGCTCGAACTGCCAGTCCACGATCATCGCTTTCGCCTTCGCGCCCGCTACGTCGAGGTCGAAGATCGTGTTGTGCCCGGACTCCGAGTGCAGGATCTTGAGCATCTGCTTCGGGTCCAGCTCCACCGCCACCGCGGGCTCCTTGGCCCCGTACACCACACCGGGCAGCTTGCCCGCCGCGCGCACCCGGCGCGCCGCGTTCTTCGTAAACCTGCCCTCGCGGACAACCGCGCTTACCGCTTCCGTCGTTGCCATCTCATCCTTTGTCGCTTCGGGCACGGCCGGGCCGCTCCCTTTGTACGAGCCTCAGCCGAACAGCGAGCTGACGCTGGTTTCCATGTGAATGCTTTCGATCGCCGAGCCCAAAAGCCCGGCCACCGTCCGCACCGTGATCTTGCCGGTCGCCCGCGCCGCCTCGCACAGCGGGATCGAATCGCTGACCACCAGCTCCTTGAGCCGCGACGACGCGATCCGCTCGCACGCCGGGCCGGACAGCACCGCGTGCGACGCGCAGCTGTACACCTCGGTCGCGCCCTGGGCCAGCAGCGCGTCCACCGTCTTGACCAGCGTCCCCGCCGTGTCGACGATGTCGTCGATGATCAAGCAGGTCCGCCCCCCCACGTCGCCGATCACGTGCATGACCTCGCTCACGTTCATCTCGGTCCGGCGCTTGTCCACGATCGCGAGCGGCGCCTGCATCCGGGTCGCGAAGAACCGGGCCCGCTCCACGCCGCCCGCGTCCGGCGAAACCACGGTGAGGTTGGGCAGGTCTAACTCCTTGAAGTAGCTGACCATCACGGGCGAGGCGAACAGGTGGTCGACGGGGATGTTGAAGAATCCCTGAATCTGCGCCGCGTGGAGGTCCATGAACAAGGCCCGATTCGCCCCGGCCGTGGTCAAGAGGTCGGCCACCAGCTTGGACGAGATGGCCACGCGCGGGCGGTCTTTGCGGTCCTGCCGGGCGTAGCCGTAATACGGCATCACCACCGTGATGCGTCCCGCCGAGGCGCGCTTGAGCGCGTCCAGCATGATCAACAGCTCCATCAGGTGCCGGTCGACCGGGTTGGACGTCGGCTGCACCACGAACACGTCCGCGCCGCGCACGTTATCGAGCAGCTGGAAGTGCATCTCGCCGTCGGCGAAGCGCTGAATCTTGGTTTCGCACAGGGAAACGCCGATGTGCCGGCAAATCTGCTCGGCCAACTCCGGATTGGCGCTGCCCGACAGGATGCGGAACCGCTTGTCCTCGCGCAGCCGTCCGCCGCGCTTGCGCTCGGCCCTCGCGGTTTCCCGCGCCGCCGGCGCTTCGGTCGCCATCCCGTTCACGGTCCCGTTCATGCTCCCCTTCACGCTGTCACCCCGGCTTGGGCCGCTGTTCTCGCTCGTTTGGCTGGGCGACTAGGATTCGAACCTAGACAAAGTGCGTCAAAGGCACTTGACCTACCATTAGTCGATCGCCCAACTTACACCATCATCCCCGCCCGGTATGCCGCCCGGTTCAGCACTCTGCCGCGCAGGGTTCGCACATTCCTCGCCCGCAGCTTGCGGTCAGCGGCTTCGGCCTGCGAGTCTCCGGCGAACAGGCCGAAAACCGCCGAGCCGGAGCCCGAAAGCGCCGCGTACACCGCTTGCGACTCGACAAACGCTCGTTTCAGTTGTCCGAGGAAAGGGTTCTGCCGGAAGACGACTTGCTCGAAGTCGTTCGTGCAAAGCCCGGTCTGGACAAGCGCGGCGAGCGGATCGCCTCCTGCAAGACCCCCGCCCGCGAGGGAGGGGGTACCGGTGTCAGCCTGCCCCGCCCATGCGGACCGGACAGCGCGAGTGAACTGCTCAAGCCTACCGGCCTGGTCCTCGAAAGTCAACGTTTGCTCCGCGTCCCAGGCGCGAAACGCCGCCGGCGTCGACACCCCCGTGTTGGGCAGGGCCACTACCAAGGGCCAGGGCGGCAGATCGCCTAGCTCCGCCACCAGCTCGCCCCGGCCCCGGCCCAGCACCGAGCCGCCCAGCAAAAACAGCGGCACGTCCGAGCCCACCTCCGCCGCGAGGCTCAATCGCTCGGCTTCTTCGAGCGGCGCGGCCCAGCGCAGGCGCGCCAGC
>CAXTTW010000388.1:0-2754 GCA_964247255.1 uncultured Acidobacteriaceae bacterium | reverse complement strand
GTCTTGAGCTTGGCCTTGCCGCCACCCTTCTTGATTAACCCGGTGAGCTGCTTCGCCGAAACCTTGCCGGCCACGACATGGTAGGTAAGGATTTTTGTCAACTGATCCTTATTTTCCGGCTTCAGCAGGGTGTCGACCGTACCGGAAGGCAGCTTGTTGAAGGCGTCGTTGGTCGGAGCGAACACAGTGAACGGACCCGTGCCTTCAAGCGTGCTGACCAGCCCCGCCGCCTTGACGGCCGCGACCAGGGTGCTGAGGTTGGGAGCCGCCGAGGCGTTTTCGACCACGTTTTTGGATGCCGACATAGTCGCGCCGCCGACATCGGGGTCCTTCTGCGCTTGGACCGGCAGCGCGGCGAAGGAGAGTGCAAGCGTCAAAGCGGTGGAGAGCAGTGCTTTGTTTCGGATCACGGGATGGCCTTTCGTGCGTTCCCTTGCGGGAAGGTTTGGGCCGCGACAAACTGCTCGCGGCATTGAAGTTACCGGGCTCTCATACATAGCGGGTAGCACTAAAGAAACGCAAGGAAAGGGCTTACGGATTCAAAGAGCGGCTTTGCGCGCATGAACAAAGGTAGAATTAAGGAACCATTTCCGTGCCTTCTCTTCCAGCTGCATGATCGGCGTGCCAAGAGAACGAGGGCCGAACTCACGGCTGGACAGGATCCATGACTGTTACATGGACCAGTGCCGCCGTCCCTCTCCTCCGCCTTCGCCGAAATCTTCAAACGGGCTTATCTCGTTGCCGGTAGAAATCTGTAATAGATTCGGGTCGTCTATGTTGGCATTTCCGTCCATGAGCGACGTCCCTCCCGCGCGATCGTAGGAATACTTAAGACGTTTCTGCGGCATTGTAGTTAAGGCTCGCATCAAAGTGGCAGTTCTGCTCATCTCCGGCGTGGCGGCCCACTACCGGGTCAGCTCCGCTTTGCGAAGCCGCGATTCTATAGGCCTGATTGCCGATTCTATATAAGTTCACGGAGCCCTGAGTTGGAAGAAACAATAGGCGATCGTGTTCATCGAGTAAGCCGTTGTTACCATTATTCAGACATCGCTTCCAGGTCAAAATCTGTTCTTGTCGATACAGACTGTGACGTTCGAGTCAGGGGCGAAAATATAAATGGTTGTGTCCGTTTTTGCCATTTGGTTCGGCATAGGAAGAGGGCTGTTGTGAGTGGCAGTTTGCGGCCCTCTCACCGCAACAGCTCTTCCAGCGCCAGGCTCAGCTCGGTCTTGGCGTCGCGGTACTTCACGATGACCGGGGTCGCGACACTGAGACCCCAACTCTTGCCGGGCTCGGAGGTGACCGCGCGCGCGCCGGGCACGACGACCGCGTTGGCGGGGATGACCAGCGGCCGGTCGCCGTCGGCGCGCAGAACGAGGCCTTGGACGAGGTCGTACACCGGGGTGCCACGTGTGAGGATAACCCCCGAGGCCAGCACCGCGCCCTTGCGGACCAGGGTGCCCTCGTACACGCCGCAATTGCCGCCGACGAGCACGTCGTCCTCCAGGATGACCGGCGTCGCGTTGACGGGTTCGAGCACGCCTCCGATCTGCGCGGCGGCGCTGATGTGCACACGCTTGCCGACCTGCGCGCATGAACCGACCAAAGCGTGCGAGTCGATCATGGTGCCTTCGTCCACGAACGCGCCGACGTTGACGTAGGCGGGCGGCATCACCACCGTCCCTTTGGCGAGATACGCCCCGGCCCGGACCGACGAGCCGCCGGGAACAATGCGCACGCCGTCTTCGGCGCGGAACAGGCGGGCGGGGTAGGTGTGCTTGTCAGTGAAGGGAAAAGGGTGGAGGATGCGGTGGTCTTCCGATGCCGAAGCGGTTTGCTCTGAGTAGGGCGAAGCAGTTCCCTCGATCCGGCCCAGACGAAAGCCGAGCAGGATGCCCTGCTTGACCCAGGCGTTGACGCGCCAGCCGAGCTCCGATGTGGGGTCGGGCTCGGCGGCGCGTACCATGCCTGCTTCCAAGGCGTCGCGCAGCGCGAGAAACGCATCGAGCGTACCTCTATGCGCACCCGCGCCGGCGATGAAAGCCGCTTCAATCTGTTGTTGGAGGGTTTGGAGGTCGGGAGCCATCAGTCCGCTTTCTTTCCGAAAGGGCTATCGAGCAGGCCGCGCTCCCCGGCCAGGCCGAGAAGCCGCTCGCGCGTGGCCGCGCCGACAGGCAGCATGGGCAGGCGGTAGGTTTCGTGCAGGCGTCCCATGGCGGCGAGCAAAGCCTTGACGGGCGCGGGGCTGGGTTCGAGAAAGAGCGCGAGGATCAGCGGGAACCAGGTCTGATTGAGTGCCCGGGCCCGCGGCCAGTCGTTCGCGAGCGCGGCGTGCACCATGGTCGCGAGCGGGCCGGGAATCGCGTTGGACGCGACCGAAACCAGACCCGCGCCGCCTACCCCGAGCACCCCGAGCGCCATCGCATCGTCGCCCGCGTACACGCGAAACCGGCGCGGAACCAAGGTAAGCAGCTCGGTAATCTGCGCGAGCGAACCGGACGACTCCTTGATAGCCTCGATATTCGGCTGGTCCTCGGCGAGGCGCGCCACCGTGGCCGGTTCGAGATTGATCCCGGACCGCCCGGGGATGTTGTAAAGCACCAGGGGAGTAGGCGCGATGGCGCGGGCGATGGCGGCGAAGTGCTCGCGCAAACCCGCCTGGCTGGGCTTGTTGTAAGGCGGCCCGGCGGACAGCACGGCGGTGATGCCGGGAACCCCGGCGGCGGCCTCCGCCAGCGCGACGGCCTCGCGGGT
>CAXTTW010000387.1:0-2756 GCA_964247255.1 uncultured Acidobacteriaceae bacterium | reverse complement strand
AACCCACTCCTCACCCACGAAAGGCATAGCCATGCACCCTGCAACTAATCAACCCGTAGCTCCTCGCCGCATCCTTCTCTTCTCCGTCCCGGTCGCGCTCGGCGTGGGCCTTGTGCTCGGCTCGGGCGGCCCGCGCGCGGTTCACGCGCAGGAGAACACGCCAACCCCGCTTACCGTTCCAAGCCCGTCCAACCTGTCCAGCGCCTTCAGCAAGATCGCCGCCGCGGTCGGCCCGGCGGTGGTCAACGTCAATGTCGAGATCCTGCCCAAACCGGGCCGCGCGAGCCAGTTAAACCAGCTGTTCGGCGACGGCGAGACCCCCGAGCAGGGCGAGCAGCGCGGCCTCGGCTCCGGCTTCATCGTCGACCCGCATGGCTACATCGTCACCAACAACCATGTCGTCGAGCACGCCGACCGCATCTTCGTGAAGCTCTCAACCGACCCTGCCAACGACCGTGGCCACCGCGCCACCCTGGTCGGCACGGACCCTGAGACCGACCTCGCCGTCATCAAGATCGACGTACCGAAACCGCTGCCGACCGTCAAGCTCGGAAACTCCGAATCCGCCGCGGTCGGGGATTGGGTCGAGGCCATCGGCTCACCCTTCGACCTGTCGCAAACCGTCACGACCGGCATCGTCTCCGCGAAGAACCGCTCCATGGGGGGCCCGATCGGCGGCCAGTTCAAGCACTACCTCCAAACCGATGCGGCGATCAACCCCGGAAACTCCGGCGGGCCGCTGCTCGACATGGCCGGTGAAGTCGTCGGGGTCAACACCGCGATCGCGTCGGAGTCCGGTGGTTCGGCCGGCATCGGCTTCGCGATCCCCTCCAACACCGTCGCCGAGGTGTACAACCAGCTCACCGGGCCCGGGCACAAAGTCGTCCGCGGCTCCCTCGGGATCGGCTTTCAGGCCTCGATCTCGCCCGCCGTGGCCAGGCTGTACCATGCCGACTCCGGCGTGCTCGTCTCAACCGTCACCCCCGGCAAGCCGGCCGACCGGGCAGGCCTGCGCCCCAATGATGTCATCACCACCCTTGACGGCAAGCCGGTGAAGAACGGCGACGCCCTGGTCGCCGACATCTCCGAGCGCCGGCCCGGCACCACGGTGCGGATCGGCTACCTGCGCGACGGACGCCCGACGACCACGACCTGCTCGATCGGTGACCGCGCCGAACTGACGCAAGTCGCGGCGAACGAGGCCGCGCCAGCCGCCGACCCGGCCAAGGCCAAGCTCGGCGTGGCCGTCCGCGACCTGCCGGAAGATGCCCCGCGCGGCCTGCATGGCGTGCTGGTCGAGGCCGTCCAGCCCGGCTCCTTTGCCGACGAGCTCAGCCCGCAGATCGTGCCGGGGTTGGTCATCCAGGAGATCAACCGCAAACCGGTCGCGAACAAGCGGGAGTTCGACGCGATCGTCGCCGGCCTGCGCGCGGGCGACTCGGTAGTGCTGGAGGTAGCCTCGCCGAACGGCGGCCAGACCGCGCTCAGCGGCGGGACGATTTCGTAAGGAGACTCCGAATAAGGGTCATCCTGAGCGAAGCGAAGGACCTGCTTTCGTCCGAAGAGAGAAAGAAAAGCAGATCCTTCGCCGCTTCGCTTCTCAGGATTGACCCCTGACTAGGGCTTCCTATCACTCCCTGAGCCCGGCCTACAACTGCGGAAAGTACCGGCAGATCACCGGCTCCAGGTCGAAGATCGACGGGGAGTCGAGCGTCATGCCCAGCAGCACCACGTTCCGGTTGTCCGGCAGCGTGATGCTCGCGACGGGTTTGCTGAACGGCAGCGGCAGCGTGTACTGGTACACGTTGAAGGCCTGCGCGTCCTGCGAACCGTCGTTGTAATCCCGGTACGCGGTGCGGATCGCGATCGACTCGTTCGCGTAGTTGCCCAGCGCCGACCAGTCGGAGAAGCTCTGGGTAAAGCGCTGTGAGGACCCGTCGCGGTAGTGGATGAAGATCGGCTGATCCGTTTGGTCGCCCTGCACGCCCGTGCCCAGCAGCTTAAGCCCGGTGAAGTAGCCGAACGGCAGCGGGATCGTCTGCCCCGCGCCGTAGACCACGTTGGGCGCGTTCGCGGCCGCGATGCGGAAGCTCGTGCTCCCGACCGTCACCTGCTCGGCGAGCTGATCCTGGAGCAGGTTGCCGGAGTAAGCCGCCCCGCCCGCGTCCGCGCCGCCGCTCCCATCGAACTGCGTGCCGTCGGTGTAGATGCCGGTCGCGTTGTAGGCTTTCGACAGGTCGACCTGCGCGCCGAAGTTCTGCACGTTGAGGGTCGCGGCCAGCAGGACAATGCTGCGGTTGGTGGGCAGAGTCAGGCTCGCGACCTGTTTCGTGGGGTCGAGCCGCAGCGTGTAGCCGTAAGCGTTGAACTGACGGGCGTCCTTCGTCCCGCTCGCGCGCAAACGGTAGGGCAGCGCGGCCGCCTCGCCCTCGTTCACGTTTTCGCCCGGTGAGAACCAGTCGGAGAAGCTTTGCGTGTAGATCTGCGTAGTGCCGTCGGTATACGCGATTTTCAGCGTCTCCCCTTGCTGCGTGCCGTTGAACGCGGTGCCGAGCAGGGTCAGCGCGTCGTAGTTGCCGTGGTGCAGCGGAATCGTTTGCCCGGCCGCGGCGACGCCGTTAGGCGCGTTGGCCGGGCCGAACCGGTAGCGGACGCCGTTGAGCACGCGCCCACTGCCTAGAAGATTCGAGGAGAAGGCATACCCCGAACCGTCAAGGCCGCCGTCGGTAAAGGTGCTGCCGTCGGTCCTGAGCGCG
>CAXTTW010000386.1:0-2773 GCA_964247255.1 uncultured Acidobacteriaceae bacterium | reverse complement strand
GCGCAGCCCTCGTCGCTGGCGGGCATTACCCGCGCGAGCCTCCGCGCCCACGGCGGCTCGCAGCGCCTGCGAATCCCGGAGCGTCCTTTCGCGAGCGGTCCCTTTGCCACCCCGTCCGGCAAGGTCGAGTTCTACGCCGCGTCCCAGAAAGATCCGCTCCCCACCTACTACCCACCCGCCGAAAGCCACGCCCCAGCCGGCATGCTCGCCTTTCTACCCCGCAAAGCAACCCACTACATGAACTCGACCTTCGCCGACCACCCCGTCCACCGCGCGCTCCAGAAAGCCGACGACGCGCTGGAGCTCAACCCCGAGGACGCCGCCGACCGCGGCATCGCCAATGGGCAAGCGGTCCGGGTCCGCAACGAGCACGGTGCCCTCACCCTCACCGCCCGGCTCTCGGAGCGCGTCCAACCCGGCGTTGCCGCCGCCACCCTCAGCTCCAACCGCGACGGCTCGGGCGTGAATAAATTGACGAGCCAGCGGCTCACCGACTTGGGCAACGGCCCCACCTTTTACTCCACGCTGGTCTACGTGGAGCCGCTCACAAGTGGAACGCCCGGTCCGCCCCTTCTACCATCCCGAGGGTAAGTACCGCCAGCGCGATCTCGCCCAGCGCGCTCACCGCGAACGGCCGCCAGCCGCCCTTGCCCAGCTCCCGCAGGTCGGTCCGCAGACCCACCCCGGCGAAGGTGAGCAGGAACGCCCACCGGCTCAGGTTTGCCAGCACCGCGAGCTGCGGCTTCGCGAACCCCCACACCGCCACGTGCGGATTCGGGCTCGCGCCCAGGGTCGCCAGCAGCGAGATGAGCAGAAAACCCAGCACGAACTTGGGAAACTTCGCCCACAGGAATGCCGCCTTGTTGCGGGTCTGCCGCTCGGCCTGCGCGCTCGCGAGGCCCTTGCGCGCCCATACCACCGCATAGCCCAGCACCACGAAGCCAATCATCGCATTTCTGCAGGTCTTGGCCAGCACCGCATACTTGCCGGCCGCGTCGGAGTAGAGCGCCCCAGCCGCGGTCGCTTCGGCCGTGTTGTCGACCGCGAGTCCCGTCCACAAGCCGTAAGCATGGTCCGACATCCCGAGCGCGTGCCCCACCAGCGGGAACGCGACGAGCGACAACGCCCCCAGCGCCAGAATCGCCGCGATCGCGGTCGAGGAGTCGCGCTCGTCCGCGTCGATGGTACCCTGGGCCGCGATGATGGCGGAAACGCCGCAAACGGAGGACCCGACCGCGAGCAGCGCCGTGAGCTTCGCGCCCAGCCCGAACCGCCGGCCCAGCCACGTCATAAAGGCGAGCGAGAGCGCGAGCTCCACGAACACCAGCCCGAGCGAGATCCCGCCCAAACGCGCGATGTCGCCCAGGATGAACCGCGCCCCCAGCAGGATAATGCCCGCTTTGAGCCAGAACTCGTAAGTCGCGACCCCGGCCCGGAACACCCGCGGCAGGCCAACCGTGTTCGCGATAACCGCGCCGAACAGGATGGCCCAAAGCACGTACTCGATGTTGGGCAGCACGAGGTGATGCGCCTTGCCGTAGCGCGCGATGGCCTGCTCCACCGCTTTGCCCGCGTAGCCGACAGCGACGAGCAGCAGGACGCCAGGAATCGCCGCGACAAACCCTTGCGTCCAGGGCTGCCGGTTCTCCGCCGTTGCCGCGAGCCGTTCCGTTTCCGTCGCCATGCGCTTCCCCCCTTACCAGGGAACCCGGGTGATGATGTGGAATCGAACCGCCAGCGCCAGCAAAAACGCCAGTAGCAAGGCCCAAAAGTCGAGCGTGAAACGCGCGCGCGCGGAAGCCATGAAGGGTGCCTCGTGTAGGTGAGATCAGGTCGGCAGGAGCGAAAGCTCGACTAGCGACAACAAGGGGAGGGGAGTGCGACGTGGTTGCTGGCGATCGCGCTCATGCCTCGGAGCTTAGCCCAGACCCGCGGACGCTGTCCAGCTGGAAAACGACGCCCGAGGCCGCGCGGTTTGACGCTCCGCGAGCCCGGCCCATAGAATCTCCACAGTACGCGGGCGCTGCCCCGGGCGCATTTCCAAGCGCAGGAGAGACGGACCCTCCCCGTCTCACATATGATTTCCGAAGGAGCTCCACCCCTACCATGAAGCTTTCGCTGTCTCTCCTGAGCCTGCTCGCGACCGGGCTCGCCGCCTCCGCCGGTGTTGCGCAAAGCGCGGCACCTGCCGCCCCTTCCGCGGCCGCTTCTACCCCGGTCACCACTGCCGCCGCCGTGCCGTCCGGCCCCAGCAAGGTCGGCATCATCCTGTTCCAGCAGGCCGTGGCGCAGACCAATGAGGGCAAGCGCAACCTCGAAGAGGTCGAGAAGAAGTACCAGCCCAAGCAGACCCAGCTCAAGCAGCAGAGCGACGAGATCGACTCGCTCAAGAAGTCGCTCCAAACGCAGAGCGCGACCCTGAGCGACGTCGAGCGCGCCCAAAAGCTCAAGGCGATCGACGACAAGGAAAAGGCGCTCCAGCGCTCCGGCGAGGACGCGCAGAACGATTTCCAGCAGGAGATCCAGCAAGCCTATGCCGGGGTCGCGCAGAAGGTCTACGGCACGGTTCAAAGCTACGCCCAGCAGAACGGCTACACCCTGGTCCTCGACGCCTCCGCCCAGCAGAGCCCCATCCTGTATGCCACCCAGGGCAACGACATCACCGAAGCCGTGATCGCTGCTTACAACCAGAAGTCCGGCATCGCGGCACCGCCGCCCTCGGCCCCCAGCGCCACCCCGCGCCCCTCGGGAACGGGAACCGCGCCGACCCGCC
>CAXTTW010000385.1:0-2786 GCA_964247255.1 uncultured Acidobacteriaceae bacterium | reverse complement strand
GAGAGCACCCGGTCGACCAAACGCCGGCCCTCCCGGCCTTTGAGCGTCGCCGGCACCGGCATGGCATCGGGGGGCCGCGGCCATGCGCCCCCTGAGCATCTACCCTAAAACGTATGCGGGTCTGGACCTATGCCATCTGGTTCGTGGGCGCGGCGGTCTGGCTGCTGGTCGCCGCACTTTCCCTGCGCTTCGGCGTCCGCAGCCGGACTCTCGGAGCCCTCGCCGTCGCGGTGGTTTTCTTCGCGGCGGGCATGTTCTTCGCCAACAACGCCCCTGGGCGCCGCTGAGCCGGCTCAGTCGTAGCGCTCGAAGATGACCTGCTTCTTCTCCCAGCCTAGGCCCACCAGGCGGTCACGGCTCGCGGTCACCATCTCGTTCAGCCCGCAGATATAGGCGTGGATATCGAAAGGCCCATTCGGGCTCGACTCCGGTTGCGAACCCCCGCCGGCCATCACCGGCACCTTCTGCTCCGCGCGAGCCGTCACCAGCCGCGCCACATGCTCCTGCACGTACCCTCGCTCACCTTTCCACTCGGCCTGCCCGCGGCTCAGGGTGGCCACGTAGTGGAAATTCGGATGCTTCGCGGCAAGCTGCTCGAAGTAATCCTGGTAGTAGATGTCGGTTTCGTAGCGGGTTCCATACACCAGGTAAAAGTCCTTGCCTTCGCTGCGGTCCGGGCCGTTCTCCGGGAACAGGTGCTGCGCGAAGCCGCGCATCGGCGCGATGCCCGTACCCGTGGCGATGAACACGCCCTCGGTCATGGGCTGGCGCAGCGTGAACAGCCCGTGCGCGCCATGGAACTTGACCGTGTCGCCTTCGTTCAGGTCGCAGAGCAGGTTCGAAAAAAAGCCGCCCTCGACCCGGTTCACGCACACATCGAACATATTCTCGCGCGGGGCGGACGCAATCGAGTAAGCGCGGGTCTGCTGTTTGCCGGTTGCCGGGTCGTCCGCGACGCAGGACACGAACTGGCCGGCCTTGAACGGGAACGCGGGCAGTTCGTCGACGGCGAACTCCAGGTGGTAGCACTGCGCGACGTCCGAAAGGAGAATCTTGGTAGCTAGGCGGGCTGTGTAGAGCTTTCTCAAGGCTGTCTGTCACTCTCGCGGTGGATTTCTGGGTGAAGCCCTAGTTTAACGCGAGCCGGGCTGCCCGGCCCCGAGAAGACGCACCGTCGCCGGGTCTTTTTGTCCGCTGAAGCACCGGCGGAGCGTCGCGGCGAAAGGATCCTCGCCTCCGCTGGCCTCGGCGAACAAGGTCACCGATGAGTGAAACTTGAGATCGTCCGGGTAGGCAAAGACCGCGTCGACCGGCTTCCCCGACTCGTTCACGACCCCGGTCAGCTCCCGCAGGCGGGGTCCCAGCACCGGGTGCGCGAGGAACGCGCGCGCTTGCTCGATCGAGCCGAGCGCATACCGCTCCGCCATCGCGCTGGTGCCCAGCCCGCGCAGCTGCGGGAAGATGAACCACATCCAGTGGCTGCGCTTCGCACCCGCGCGCAGCTCGGCCCGGGCCTGCTCCCATGTCCTTTCCTGCGCGGACACAAATCTCTCGAAATCGAACTCCATGCACCCTGCGATGCGCCCGGTGTCGAGCGCGTATCCTAACGATGTTCGCAACCCCAGCTCGACCCCACGAGGTATGTTTGGCTACAAATTCAGCGGCGCCGCTCGACCTGCTCTGCTTCAGCCATCTGCGTTGGCACTTCGTCACGCAAAGGCCGCAGCACCTGCTTACCCGCTGCGCGCGCGACCGGCGTGTCTTTTACTGGGAAGAACCGTTTTTCGACGGAGCCGGAGCGGGCTCGGTCGAGGTACTGCGGGAAGGGGAGAACCTATGGGTCCTTCGTCCGCACTTGCCGCCCGGCAGCGAGGCACTGGCCGAGGCCGATGCGCTCCAACGAACACTGCTCGCCAGTTTCATCCATGAGTTCGCCATCGAGCGCTATGTCTGCTGGTTCTACACGCCCATGGCCCTCGGCTTTGCCGGCGGGCTCGCGCCGGAGGCGGCAGTGTACGACTGCATGGACGAGCTGAGCGGCTTCCTCGGCGCCCCCCCGGAGCTGCACGAGCGCGAGCGGCAGCTCTTCGGCCTAGCCGACGCGGTCTTCACCGGCGGCGTGAGCCTGTACGAGGCGAAGCGCGAGCAGCACCCCAACGTCCATCCGTTCCCCAGCTCCATCGATGTCGTGCACTTCCGGCAAGCGGCAGACGGCCTCGCGGAGCCGGCGGACCAGACCGCTATCCCGCATCCGCGCGCGGGTTTTTACGGCGTACTCGACGAGCGGCTCGACCTGGCGCTGGTCGGCGAGCTCGCGCGTTTGCGTCCATCCGTTCACTTTGTCCTGATCGGGCCGGTAGTCAAGATCGATCCGGCTTCGCTGCCCCGTGCCGCCAACCTGCACTATCTCGGTCCGAAATCCTATGCCGAGCTGCCAGCCTATCTCGCCGGGTGGGATGTCGCGCTGCTTCCCTTTGCCCGCAACGACGCGACCCGCTTCATCTCCCCGACTAAGACCCCGGAGTACCTGGCCGCAGGCAAGCCGGTCGTCTCCACGCCGATTCGGGATGTGGTCCGCGGCTACGGCGACGAGGGCCTGGTCGCCATCGCCGGCGACGCCCCGGCGTTTGCCGAAGCCCTCGACGCCGCGCTCGAGCCGCCCGCGCCCGCATGGCGCGAGAAGGTCGAGCGCAAGCTGGCCGCTGGCTCGTGGGACCGTACCTGGGCGGGCATGTGGGCCGAGGTCGATCGCGTTCGCAGGCCTCCGGCCGCCCCGCCGGCCGAGG
>CAXTTW010000384.1:0-2792 GCA_964247255.1 uncultured Acidobacteriaceae bacterium | reverse complement strand
CCGTTCAACGACCTGCCCTCACTGCCGCCGACGGGCGAGCTGGAAACCCGGGCGGTGCTGAAGCAGACCATCGCCGCAGCCCGGGCGCTGGCGGACTTGCGCGGTGTCGCAGCTAAAGTGCCGAACCCACGCATCCTGATTAATGGGATCGTGCTGGAAGAGGCGCGGCTGTCGTCGGAGATCGAGAACATCGTGACCACGAGCGATGAGCTGTACCGGGCTGCGGCGAACGAGGCCAGCCCTGCGGACGCGGGCACCAAGGAGGTATTGCGCTACCGGGAAGCTTTGTGGAGCGGGTTCGAGCAGCTGGAGCAGAGGCCGCTGAGCACCAACCTTGCGGTGCGGATCGTGAGCGATATCCGGCGCGTGGCGATGGAGGTGCGCCGGGTGCCGGGGACGGCTTTGAAGAACGCGCGCGAGGAGGTCATCTACACGCCGCCCGAGGGCGAAGGGCTGATCCGCGACAAGCTCGACAATCTATGGAGGTTTGTACACGGCGAGGACGCGCTGGACCCGCTGGTGCGTCTGGCGGTCATGCACTACCAGTTCGAGGCGATCCACCCCTTCAGCGACGGCAACGGGCGAACCGGGCGCATCCTGAACGTGCTGTACCTGGTCGAGAAGAAGCTGCTGGACCTGCCGGTACTGTATCTGTCGCACTATATTCTCCGGCGCAAGGCCGAGTACTACCGGGGGCTGCGCGAAGTGACCGAGAGGGGCAAGTGGGAGCAGTGGATTCTGTTCATGCTGTGCGCCGTGGAGGAGACGGCGCGGGAAAGCCGTGGGCAAGTGGAGGAGGTGTTGCGGTTGATGGCGGAAACCGCGAAGCGGGTGCAGGCGGAGCAGCCCGCGATCTACAGCAAAGATTTGATCGAGGTGGTGTATTCGAACCCGTACTGCCGGATACGGTTCCTGGAGGAGGCGCGAATCGCGAAACGGCAAACGGCTTCGGGCTATCTGCAAAAGCTGGCTGCGATGGGATTTCTCACGCCGGTAAAGGCCGGGCGGGAGGTGTATTACATCAACGAAGGGCTGCTGCGGGTAATGCGGCAAGGGCTCGGAAAGCGGTAAGGAATCAACATGTTGCGGGAACGTGTCGATTTTGGAGATGAAAATCGACACGTTGCGGGAGACATGTCGATTGGATCGACAGATGCGGGGCTATTGGGTAGGGGCAGGGGTGCCCCGTCCGGTGAGTTGGCGGATGAGCTCGACCTCGCGGGGGCGGTAGGGCGTGTCGTCCTCCCGGAAGACCTCGTGGAACCAGACCGTGGGCTGGAGCTCGACATAGGGGCGCTGCCAGGAGTCCCAGGGCAGGTAGGTTTGCGTTTTGCCGGCGACCAGGCCCCAGTTGATGGCGGCGACCTTGTACTTTTTCGCGATGGGCAGGGAGCCGTCAAAGGTGGAGCCCGCGCCGCGCGCCATGTACTCGGTGCAGAGGACGGGGCGGCCGAGCGGCTGGAGGCTTTGGATGCGGGCCTCGAACTGCTCCGGCCAGTTGTAGTCGTGGAAGGAGATCACGTCGGACTCGCGGAGCTGGATTTTCGTGATTTCGGACTCCTGCGCGGGATCGGACCAGTTGCCGCGCCACAAGCCACTGGTGAGCGGCTGCACGGGGTGGACGGAGCGAGCCCAGGCGAAAACTTGAGGGAGCAGCTCGTTGACGCGCCGGACCTTCGCGGCTTCGTCCGCGGCGAGGTCGCCGCCTTTGTTGTCGGGCTCGTTCCAAACGTCCCAACCGAGGATGCGCTCGTCATTGGCGAAGCGGCCGACGACGCCCTTGACGTAGCTCTCGAGCTGCGGGGCTGCTGCGGGGTCGAGCAAGCGCTGCTTACCGGGGCTCTGGACCCAGCCGGAGTTATGGATGCCGGGGATGGGCGGGTGTTGCGGGCCCAAATGAGGGTTGGACTCCCAGCAGGAGTCGAACAGGACCAGAAGCGGGCGGATGTGGTGCTTGCTCGCGATAGTCAGGAAGGTATCGAGCCGCTGCGTAAAGCCCTGGGGGTCTCCCTGCCACAGTTGGTCCTGCAGAAAAACGCGGACCGTGTTCATGCCGATGCTCTCGGCCAAGCCGAGCTCCTTGTCATTGAGGGCGGGGTTCCAGGTGGCTGCCTGAAACATTTCAAGCTCGTTGATGGCATCGGAGGGAACGTAGTTCGCGCCGACCAGCCAGGGCTGCTTCGCGTACCAGCTATTAGCGTGCTCGACGGTCCAGCGAGCCTGCGCGAGGAGCGAGGGGGCGAGCAGCAAAGCGAGCAAGGCAGGGAGGAAACGTGTACGCATGGTGTGGATCAGAGTAGCGCGTGCGGCGCACGCTGGTCGCGTGGACGCCGACTTTGATCGCACTTGGCGGAAACGCGCAATTTTCCGATTGCCAGACACCGGCGCGCTGAGGCATAGTTCTGCTCATCGCGAGATGAGCCTTTTCCGCCGCCGCGAACGCAGCTCCCCCTGCCGTCCTGCACCTTCTGTGTCTGCCTTCGCTTTCCCCCTCCCCCAGGCGCGGCTAGCCGGCGGTTGCGAGCCGCCGGCACCTCCATCCTCGGCCCCCAGGCAGGATCCCGCTCCATGCGCATCGCTCTTTGTAGTTTCTTCGCCGCCGCCGCTCTCGGCTTCGCGGCCCAGGCCCATGCCGCCACCCCCGCCTGCGCGGCGGCCTGGAATGCGTCCACCGCCTACGTC
Organism: uncultured Acidobacteriaceae bacterium; assembly: GCA_964247255.1. Lineage (GTDB taxonomy): Bacteria > Acidobacteriota > Terriglobia > Terriglobales > Acidobacteriaceae > EB88. The sequence continues at coordinate 110 of CAXTTW010000384.1, read as the reverse complement.
GGCGGCAACACGGCCAGCGTCGGCTCCAACAACTACACCGCGAACTGGTGGACGCAGGGCAACAATCCCACGACGAACAGCGGCGCGAGCGGCAGCGGCCAGCCCTGGGC
>CAXTTW010000383.1:0-2795 GCA_964247255.1 uncultured Acidobacteriaceae bacterium | reverse complement strand
CATCCCCGCTCCTTTGACCCCCGCGCAGTCTGACGCCATTCGCGCCATGGCCATCCGGGCTTTCCAGGCCTGCGACTGCTCCGGCCTCGCGCGCGTTGACTTCCTGCTCGACCCGGCAACGGAAACCATCTACCTCAACGAAATCAACACCCTGCCCGGCTTCACCGCGATCAGCATGTACCCGAAGCTCTGGGCAGCCTCCGGGCTCCCCTACCCCGCGCTCATCGACCGGCTCATCGCGCTCGCGCTCGAACGCGCGGCGGACCGGGCCACTTCCAGCTACACTCGCGAGTGAAACTCACAACCCGCTCCCGGTGTCTAAGCCCGAAGGAGACTCACGAGGGCCCATGACCCTGCTCGACGCACCCGCGTACAACGCCCGCCGCGCTCGCCTCATCCGCAACTCGCTCCTCGCCTTCTTGGGCGCGCTCGTGCTCGCCGCCATCCTGACGTTCGTTTTCTGGGACTGGCCGGAGCAGCACCGGATCAACAGCTTCTTCGCGCTGGTCGAGAAGGGGGACCTGCCCGCCGCCTACGCGGCTTGGACCAACGACAAACACTGGCACGACCACCCGGACCGCTACTCCGGCTACTCCTTCGCCGACTTCGAGAAGGACTGGGGCCCGAACTCCGACTATGGCCGCATCCAGTCCCACAAGATCGAGATCACCAAGACGGTCGGCTCCGGCCCCGGGCGCGGGGTCGTCATGGGCGTGGCCATCAACGGCGGCAAAACCCCCTTGTTCCTCCGCGTCGACCACAGAACCCACGAGATCGGCTTCTCCCCGGTCGAGCTCTACGTCGGCCCGGAGTAATCTGAGGCTTACCAGGAGGGGACCATGGCTGCCGATCCCGCCGTTACTACCTTCGTTCCCGTCGAAGTCTACCTCCGGTCCGCCTTCGAGCCGGATGCCGAGTACGTCGACGGCGTCATCGAGGAGCGCCCCATGGGTGTCTACGACCACGCTTCCTGGCAGCGGGCCATTTTAAAGTGGTTCCTGCTGCACGAAGAAGAATGGAATGTGCGCGTCGTCCCTGAATTGCGCGTCCAGGTAACCGCGACTCGCTACCGCGTCCCCGACGTCACCCTCGTCGACCACGCCCGCCCCATCGAGCAGATCCTGACATACCCGCCCATTGCCGTCTTCGAAATCCTCTCGCCCGAGGACAGCATCACGCGCGTGCTGGTCAAGCTTGATGACTACGAGCGCATGGGCATCCGGCACATCTTCGTGATCAATCCGAAGATCGAGGGCCTGTACCGCTATCGAAACGGCGGCCTGGACAGTCTGGCTCTCGAGGTCTGCACCCTTGAACCCGGACCGTGCTCGATCGACTGGCGCACGGTCACCGGCTACCTGGCCTAATTGACCTTGATGCAAGCTCACGACAAAGAAAGGTCTCGTAGGATTCGGCTTGAAATTCGCGGGGTACTGATTCGGGATTGGGACCCGATTGGCATAAAAGATGAGCCGTTCGCTCAGGATGAGTACGATGGCTACCTAGGCGACATTCATGATTTGCTGATTAAGGATGCTCCCGCGGCAGCAATCGCCGCTTACCTGGACTGAGTACAGTACGACCGCATGGGTGTCAGTAGGTCCGGACCTTCGACCGGCAGAACGGCTGCCGCGATACTCGGACTAAAGCAGATACTCTTGACCTGAGCCGTTCGAGTGGCGGGGGTGCCCCGCATCTCGCTTCTGAGATGCGGGGCACCCTAGCGAGAGCTCAACCGCTGTGAGCCGGCACTTTAACCCACCGCCGCCCCTACCCGCGCCCGCACCGCTCCCGCCGCAGCCGTCATCTCACGCAGCGCCGCTGATGTCTCCGGCCACCCGCGCGTTTTCAGCCCGCAGTCCGGGTTCACCCACACCTGTTCGGGCGAGAGCACCTCCAGCGCCGCCTCGAGCAGCCCTTCCATCTCCTTTCGCGGAGGCACCCGCGGCGAGTGAATGTCCCACACCCCCGGCCCAATCCCGTTCGGGTACTTCGCCTTTTCGAACGCCGTCAGCAGCTCGCCTTTTGAACGCGCCGACTCCATCGAGATCACATCCGCGTCCAGCGCCGCGATCGCCGGCAGGATCGACTCGAACTCGCAGTAGCACATGTGCGTATGGATTTGCGTCTCATCCCGCACCCCGGAGGTCGCGATCCGGAACGCCTCCACCGCCCACCGCAGATACTCGTCCCAGGCCGCCCGCCGCAGCGGCAGGCCTTCGCGCAGGGCGGGCTCATCCAGCTGGATCGCCCGGATCCCCGCCGCTTCGAGGTCGCGCACCTCCTCCCGCAGCGCCAGGGCGATCTGCCGCGCCACTTCGCTGCGCGCGATATCGTCCCGCACGAACGACCACTGCAGGATCGTCACGGGCCCCGTAAGCATGCCCTTCACAGGCCGCTCGGTCTGCGCCTGCGCCCACGCGCTCCAGCGCACCGTCATCGGCGCGGGCCGCCGCACGTCGCCGTAGATCACCGGCGGCTTCACGCAGCGCGAGCCGTAGCTCTGCACCCATCCGTTCTCGGTAAACGCGAAACCCGCGAGCTGCTCGCCGAAGTACTCCACCATGTCGTTGCGCTCGAACTCGCCGTGCACCAGCAGGTCCAGCCCGGCAGCCTCCTGCTCGCGCAGGCAATGGATCGTTTCCGACTTGAGGAAGCTGTCGTACTCGGCTTGGGTCAGCGTCCCCGCGCGCCACGCGGCCCGCGCTTTCCGCACCTCCGGCGTCTGCGGGAAGCTTCCGATCGTCGTGGTCGGCAAGAGAGGCAGCCCAAGCGCCCGCGCCTGCGCCTCCGCG
>CAXTTW010000382.1:419-2804 GCA_964247255.1 uncultured Acidobacteriaceae bacterium | reverse complement strand
AAACCATCGAGACCTTCCGGCCCGAGATCGCGGTTCTGCTCAACATCACGCCCGATCACCTGGACCGCCACGGCAGCTTTGCAAACTACCAGGCCGCCAAGGAGCGCATTTTCGCCAACCAGCGGCCGGACGACGCGCTGGTACTGAACGCGGACGATGAGGTCGCGCATACCGCCGCGATCCGAGCCAAGGGCCGTGTCTTCTGGTTTTCCCGGGCCAGGGTCGTCCGGCAGGGGGCGTTCGTGCTCGACGGCATCATCCGTTTCCGCCCAAGTGAGCAGGCCCCCGCCGAGCCGGTGCTGCCGGTTGCGGAGATCCCGCTGAAGGGCGTGCACAACCTCGAAAACGTCCTCGCCGCCGTGTGCGCCGCGCGCCTGGCCGGGGTCTCCGCCGAGGTCATTCGGGCCACCGTTGCCGGCTTCAAAGCGGTCGCGCACCGGTTGGAGTTCGTGGCGCGCGTGCACGGAGTGGACTACTACAACGACTCCAAGGCAACCAACGTGGACGCCGCCGCCAAGGCGCTCGCCTCGTTCGAAGGCGGGGTCCACCTGATTCTGGGCGGCAAGGACAAGGACTCCGACTACCGGGCGCTGCGGCCCCTGCTCGCGGACCGGGTTAAGGCCGTGTACACCATCGGCGCGGCGGCCGAAAAGATCGAAGGCCACCTGCTGGGGGCCGCGCCCATGCGCCGGGCCGGCACTCTGGCCAATGCGGTCGAGCAAGCCGCCTCCGCCGCCGTCGAGGGCGACACGGTCCTGCTCGCGCCCGCGTGCGCCTCCTTCGACCAGTTCCGTGACTATGAGGAGCGCGGTGAGCACTTCACCGGGCTGGTCCACGCGCTGGAGCGGGCCATGGAGTCGGTGTAGCCCGTGGCCAAGCGCGTCGGGGTCGACAAGTGGATTTTTTCGATCGTGCTGCTGCTGGTGGTCGCGGGACTGCTCATGGTCTTCTCGGCCTCGGCCGTCATGGCCAGCGCCCGCTACGGCTCGCCCTACAGCTTCCTCGTCCGCCAGGCGGTCTGGGCCGTGGCCGGGCTGCTCGCGATGTGGGGGCTGATGCACGTGAACTATCGCCGGCTCAACAACCCGTCTATTGTCTTCCCCGGCGTCGCCATCACGATCATCCTGCTGGTCGGGGCGTTTTTCGGGCACGACTCGCACGGGGCGCACCGCTGGATCCGGCTCGGCCCCATGCAGTTCCAGCCCTCCGAGCTGGCCAAACCCGCGCTGGTGCTCTTTTTGGCCTGGTGGCTGCAGGACCGCATGAGCCGCATCGAAAACCTGCGTGAAACCGTCCTGCCGGCGGTCGTCCCGAGCCTCCTGTTTATCGGCCTCATCGTTAAGGAGCCCGACCTCGGCACGGCCATGGTCATTGCCGCGGTTACGGCGCTGCTGCTGTATCTGGCCGGGATGAACTTCAAATACCTGGGCTACGCCGCGCTCGCCTCGGTCGTCCCGCTCTACTTTCTGCTGTTCCGAGTCAAATTCCGGCGCGACCGTATCTTTGCCTTCCTCAACCCGGAAGCCGACCCGCTCGGCAAGGGCTTCCACATCATCCAGTCGCTCATCGCGGTGGGTACGGGCGGCTTCCATGGCCTGGGCTACATGGAAGGGCGGCAAAAGCTGTTCTACCTGCCCGAGTCGCACACCGACTACATCTTCGCCAATATCGCGGAGGAGCTGGGTCTGATCGGGACCGTGTGCATCCTGGCGCTGTTTGTCGGGTTCGGCTACCGGGGCATTCGCGCGGCCATCCTGTCCACCGACCCGTTCGCGCGCTTGCTCGCTTTCGGCATCACGGCCACCGTGCTCATCCAGGCGTTTTTCAACATCAGCGTTGTGGTCGCCCTGCTGCCCACCAAGGGCATCACGCTGCCATTCGTTTCCTACGGGGGCACGTCGCTGTTCATCACGCTCGCGTCGGTTGGGGTGCTGCTCAACATCACGCGGGAGATCGAGTGAGCCTGCGCCCTTGCGAATGAAAGTCCTCATCGCGGGCGGCGGCACTGGCGGCCACATCATCCCCGCGCTCGCGATTGCGGACGCCCTGGGCCCCGAAGCGGAGGTTCTTTTTCTGGGCACGTCGCGCGGGCTCGAGTCGCGGCTCGTTCCCCAGGCTGGCTACCGCCTTGAGCTGATCGAGGTCGGGCAGCTCAAGGGCGTTTCGCTCGCCACCCGCGCCCGTACGTTGGTTGACCTGCCGCGCGCGCTGCTGCGGGCAGGCGAGCTGATCCGGGACTGGAAGCCAGACGTGGTGGTCGGGGTGGGCGGCTACGCGTCCGGCCCGGGGATGGCCGCTGCCATCGGCCTGAAGATTCCAACGCTCGCCTTTGAGCCTAACGCCGCGGGGGGGGCCGCCCCCCCCCACGGGGGCCGGGGAGGTTTG
>CAXTTW010000382.1:0-409 GCA_964247255.1 uncultured Acidobacteriaceae bacterium | reverse complement strand
CTGGTAGGCCGGTATGTTTCGGCGGCGGCGGTCAACTTCGCCCCGGCGGCCCGGTATTTTCGCAATGCGCGCGTCACGGGCATTCCCGTGCGGGAAGCGTTTTTCGCGCTCCCGCTCCGCCCGGTGGACGCCGTGCCGCACCTGCTCGTGTTCGGCGGCAGCCAGGGGGCGCGCGTGCTCAACCGAGTGCTTCCCCGGATCCTGCCCGGCTTGCTGAAGGAGGGGCCCGGGCTTGGTGTCCTGCACCAGGCGGGCTCGCGGGCGTTTGAAGAAACCCGCGCGGCCTTTCGCGCAAGCGGAGCCGACCCCGCCCGTTGGGAGGTTCGCGCGTTCCTGGACGACATGCCCGCCCGGTTCGGCGCGGCCGATCTGGTCCTGGCCCGGTCCGGGGCGAGCACGGTCGCGGAGC
>CAXTTW010000381.1:0-2806 GCA_964247255.1 uncultured Acidobacteriaceae bacterium | reverse complement strand
ATCCTGCGCCACATCCGGCGGGTGCTGCGCAGCGTCAACGGCAACAAGCTTCGGGCCGCGCGCCTGCTGGGTATCAGCCGGTCCACGCTGTACCGCCTGCTTGAGTCGGAGGCCGCGCGGGAAAAGGGGGATTCGGGTACCGGGACCGCGGTGTAAGCGCCCTCGCCGGGAGCCGTGCGGCAGCGGCGAGGGGGAAGGCTGCGGTACACTCGCCCCAGTCCAGCCCTCTGCCAGGATCCATCCATGCTCAGCTTCGTGCTCCTTGCCGCCGCTTTTCCGTTTCCGCCTCCTCAGGCCGCGACCGCCACGGCGGCGGACCGTTCCGCTGCGCTGGCCGCACTGTTCGCCGAGTACTGGCAGGATCGCCTGGAGCACCATCCCGAGTTCGCCACCGCGGCCGGCGACAGGCGCTACAATGCGCGCCTCGACACGTACACCGCCGCGGCCTACAACGAAGAGGTCGCCCGCGGCTCGGCCCTGCTCGCCCGCCTGGCCGTCATCGACGTCGCGGGGCTACCCTTGGAAGAGGCTTTGTCGAAAGACCTTCTGGTCCGGCGCCTCGTCGAGGAGCAGCAGGAGGCCGCGTTCTCCCCGTGGGAGCAGCCGGTCAATCAGTATTCCGGGATCCAGGTCTCGCTGCCCCAGCTGGTTTCCGTCGCCCCGTTCGCGACGGTGAAGGATTTCGACGACTGGATCGCGCGCATGCACGCCGTGCCGCAAGCCTTCGCGGAGGTGACCGCGTCGATCGAGGCGGGCATCGCCGACCATCGCACCCCGCCCCGGTTCCTGCTCGAAAAGGTTCTGGCGCAGACGCAAACCCTGGCCGGGCAAAAACCGGAGGACTCGCCCTTTGCCCGTCCGCTCGCCAAGCCGTCCTTCGCGGCCCTGCCCCCGGACGAGCAGGCCCGGATACGGGGGGAGCTGCTCGCCGCTATCAAGACCGATGTGCTTCCGGCGTACGCCCGGTTCGCCCGCTTCCTCCAGTCCACCTACATCCCGGCCGGGCGCGCGGAGCCCGGGGCCTGGTCGCTGCCCGAGGGCGACGCGTACTATGCGTTTCGGGTCAAGCAGTCGACCACCACCGAGCTCACCCCCGCCCAGATCCACCAGACCGGCCTCGACGAGGTCGCCCGGGATGAAGCGGAGATTCTCGCGATCGCGCGCAAGCTCGGTTTCAAGACCATCGCCGACCTGCGCGCCGCCGTCGCCGCCGACCCGAAGCAGCACCCGGCGAGCCGCGAAGGCCTGCTGGAGGTCTATCGCAAGGACCTAGACGCGATGCGCCCCAGGCTGCCCGAGTACTTCGGGCTGCTCCCCAAGGCGAAGCTGACCGTCGAGGCTGTGCCCGCCTACTCCGAAAAAGAGCAGGCCCCGGCGTACTACCAGCGCGGAACCCCGGACGGCAGTCGCCCCGGCGCGATCTTCATCAATACCTACGACTACGCCCACCGCTCGCTCCCGAACGTCGAATCGATCGCGTACCACGAGGGCATCCCCGGCCACCACCTGCAGATCTCGATCGCGCAGGAGCTGACGGGCCTGCCGCAGTTTCGCAAGTATGCCGGCTACACCGCCTATACCGAAGGATGGGGTTTGTACGCGGAGCGCCTGGGCAAGGACATGGGCTTCTACCGCGACCCGTACTCCGACTACGGGCGGCTCGAGACCGACATCTTCCGAGCCGTGCGGCTTGTAGTCGACACCGGGGTCCACGCGCAGCACTGGTCCAGGCAGCAGATGATCGACTACTTTCACGCGCACACCGGCCTCGACGAGGCCACGGTGCAGGCCGAAACGGACCGCTATATCGCCTGGCCCGCGCAGGCGCTCGGCTACAAGGTCGGGCAGCTGGAGATCCTGAAGCTTCGCGCCGAGGCGCAGGCCGCGCTCGGGCCGCGGTTCCGGTATCCGGCCTTCCACGACATCGTGCTCGGCTCCGGGCCGCTGCCCATGGACACCCTCGAAGAGCGCGTCCGGGCGTGGATCGAGACGATGAAAGCGCAGGCCGCGAAGCCGTAGTGCTTCAGGCGACGTTTTCGTGAGGCAGCGCCGGAGCGGGCACCGCTTGCTCCACTGCTGGAGCGTCCGGGGGCTGCCCCGCCAGCCGGGCCTGCCGTGCGGCCCGCCGCCGGCGCACCAGCGAAGCCGCCATCCAGTACAGCCCGCCGAAAGTAAAGGCGAGCACGAAAATAGCGGGCGCGCCGTGGAGCTCCGTCACGTCGTTGTACAACAGCGCCAAGCCCAGGAACACGAAGACGATGTGCGCGCAGAACACCTCGAGCGAAGCCTTGCCGAGGGTTAGGAAGGGCTCGCGCTGCACCAGGGGGAACACGAACCGGCGCAGCCAGTAAGCCAGGACCACGAACGCCGCCAGGTTGAGCAGGCGCAGCGGGCCGATGTGCCACTTGTCGACCTGAAACAGCATGGCTTGCTCCGTGAGCCGCGGCCCCAGCCAGCCGTGGCGCACCCCGACGAAGAAGCAGCACACCGCGAGCGCCCCGGCGGCTACTGGGCCGGTGATGCGGCGAAGGGGGTTTCGCCCCTCGGCTGACCGCGCCCCGAGCCACAAGCCCGCCATCCACACCCCTTGCCAGGCCAAGAGGTTGAACGCGCCGCCCTCCTGCACCGGGATGCGCAGGTGCGTCACGGCGACGATGCCGTTGTGGAGCCAGTCGCGCAGGCCCAGCTGTGCCCCGGCCCACAGGGCGAAGCTGCCGGCGAGTGGCGGGGGCCCCCCCCCGCGCGCCCCCCCGGGCAGCCCCACCCGCGGCCCCGGCCGGGGCCGGACCGTCCGGGGGAGGATGGG
>CAXTTW010000380.1:0-2807 GCA_964247255.1 uncultured Acidobacteriaceae bacterium | reverse complement strand
TTCCCGTACCGCTGCTCCACGGTCACGCCGGGGTAGTTTGCGACTTTCTGCCGCAAGCCCGTGAGCCGGTTGAACAGCGTGCTCTTGCCCGAGTTCGGCGGCCCCACCAGCGCCACCGTCCGCAGCTGCCCGGCGACGCGCGGCGCGGTGGGCAAGTCGACCAGGCCGCTCGCGTGGCAGCTCACGCGCGGCCCCCTTGCACAGATTCGGCCAACCGCGTCACCAGGACGCCGCGCGCCGTTTCCCGCCGCAGCGCGATCTCCATGCCGTCCACTGCGTACACTGTCGGGTCTCCGGCTGGCGCGCGCCGCACCGCCACCACCCGCGCCTCGGGTGAGAATCCCATGTGCATCAGGTGGTGCTCCACCGTCTCTGGGAGTGTGAACTCCTCAATCACCGCAGCTTCACCCACCGGCAGCAAATCGAGCGCCAAGCGCATCGGGAGCACCTCGTCTTCGATCATAGCGCAATCTCCGACGCAATTGGTCCGAGTTCACTCCCGGCATCCAACTTGTATGGATTTCCCTGACTGGCAAGCATCCCTCGAAGCTTCCGCGCCGCCTTCAGCACCCGCCTTGGTCGAAGCTCTATGGTGGGAGGCGCGCGGCGACTGGGCGCGTGCCCATGCGCTCGCGCAGGAGCTCGAAGGCCCGGAAGCCGCCTGGGTCCATGCCTACCTGCACCGCCGCGAAGGCGATCCGGTCAACGCGCGGTACTGGTACCGTCGCGCGGGCCGCCCAGTCTGCGCGGGACCATTTGAAAACGAGCGCGACGCCATCGCGGCTGCATTACTTTCGTCAGGTTGAGATTCGGGGAGGTTTGGGTAGACTGACCAGGCCATCAGCAGAGTGCGAAGCGGGAACTCTACGCGAAAAGGATGGGCCGGCCTTGATCCACTGAGGCCCGGCCTGACCGGCGTAAACCCGCTGACAACGGGCAAACGCCGGTTCCAATGCTGGAGGTGGCCTGTGGACAGTCATTCGTCCAGTTGGGTGCATTTGCTGGTTTCGGTCAAGCTCGATGCTTTGACCGTACTTGCAACGTGGCACTTAGTCCGACAGCTGCGAAAGCGGTAGCCCTAATCTCTCCGGGGGGCTCGCATCCCTCGGAGAGCCTACCGGCCCTCACACCGGCGATTGGATGCGAGGGCCGTCCTTTTGTCAACCTTGAACTACGCCTTCGCCGTAAACGCGGATACCGCCGATGCTTCGTCGTCCTTCACGTCAAACACCGTGTACAGCTTCGTGATCTGCAACAGGTCGTGCACCTTCTTTGTCAGCCCCAGCAGCTTCAGCTCGCCGCCCGCGTTCTTCACGCTCGTGTACGCGCTCACCATCTCTCCCAGCCCGGACGAATCGATGTAGTTCACATCGCTCAGGTTGAGTAGGATGTGCTTTTGCCCCTTCGCCGTCAGCTCCTTAACCGCGTCCCGCAGCTGAATGGAACCCTCGCCCAACACAATGCGCCCACTCAGGTCCAGGATCGTTACGCCGTCCACCTGGCGCGTGCTTACTTTCATGCTCATCTTTCTCCATCCTCACTTTTCTGGGGTAGCAACAAGATACTTGATCAGCGTCAGCTCCGTCCCCGGGCTCAGGGGCTTGAAGTGAACTTCGTCCATAAACGACCGGATCAGAAAGATACCCCGGCCGGAAGCACGTAAAAGGTTTTCCGGCGCCAAAGGGTCCGGTAGGCTTTCGGGGTCCAGTCCCTTGCCCTCGTCCGCGACCTGAAACACCAGCGAGGTTCCCGTGTTCTCGAAGCTCGCCTGGATCTGCTTCGCCCGGTCCCCGCCGTTGCCGTGGAACACCGCGTTCGCCGCCGCCTCGCGCACGGCCATCGTTACGTTGAAACGCATGTTCTCGTCTAGGCCGGCATCCGAGACCATGCGCCCGGCGGCTTCTTCCACTCGATCCACGCTCTCGATCGACGAGTCGAGTGTCAGGGTCATCCGGCTTCCTCGCGCTGCGCCCACAGCCGCCCTCCTCGCCTCTGTTTTGGAGTGTCCCGCCCACGCGGGCCGGTGTCAAGGTATTTACAAGAGCTTGCCCGCCGCCAGGTCGCGAATCAGCGAACGGTCCGCCGCCAGGAAATCGTATGCCGGCAGGTTGCGCAGCTCGCACCAGCGCATCTGCTGGAAGATATTGTTGGTCAGCTCGCCGTCAAACGCGTTCACCAGGAAGAACTGCAGGTCGACCGCGCCGCCCGACCGGTAGCTGTGCCGCAGCCGCGACACCCTCGGCCCGATCTCCGCCTTGATGCTCAGCTCTTCATCCAACTCCCGTCGCAGCGCCTCCTCAGCCGTCTCCCCGGCTTCCATCTTGCCGCCCGGGAACTCCCACTTATGCGCCATTGGCTGGTCGGCGCGGCGCTGGCAGATCAGCACCGAGTCTCCGCGCAGGATCAGCGCGGCCACCACGAACCGGACGCTTTTCGCCTCCGGCCCCGCCCGCAGAGCCCCGGTCGCCTCCATGCCATTGCCCGCGCTTCCAGCACCCATGGTCCTTTGGACGCCGAAACGGCGTGCCGAGTCGGCCCGGAAGCTGAAATCGCTCGCGGCGGGCCGAACCGCTATCCCCGACGACCCGGCGTGAAGACCTCCCAGCCCCGCGCTGCAGCCGCCGCCCGCAGCTCCTGGGATGCATTGACCGGGTATGCCCAGCGCGCCATCGCAAGCATCGCGAGGTCGTGGACGGAGTTGCCGAAGACCGCATCGGGCCTCGCAACCCCCGCAGCTCGCAGCGCCGAAGCTTTCGCCTCGTCTGTCGGCACGGCCAGCAATTCCCCGGTCAGGATGCCGTCCACTA
>CAXTTW010000379.1:0-2812 GCA_964247255.1 uncultured Acidobacteriaceae bacterium | reverse complement strand
CCACGCGGCGGGCAGGTTCGGAAAGTCGGGGGTCGGCTGGGTCATGCGGGTTCTCCTGTTCAATCAGTCGCCGGCCAAGGCCAGCGGTTCGTCTTCGATTTCGGGCGCGGCGGGCAGCGACACCACCCCGATCGGCTCGATCCAGATCTCCGGGGCCAGCTCGGAGTAGCTCAGCGCGTGCAGCTCCGGGAAGCTCCGGCCCAGCGCCGCCTTCACGAAGGGGCGGATCGCGTCGTCCACCACCAGCACGGGGTTTTGCGTGCGCGTGAGCGAGTCGGAGATACCTTCCCGCACCGCCTCCACCAGCAGCTGGTGCTGTTCCTCGTCGAGCGCGAGGAACAGCCCCGTGGGCCCTTGCCGCAGCGCGTCGCGGATGATGTCCTCGAGCGCGGGGTCCAGCTGGTACACCAGCAGCTTGGGCTTGCCGTTGCTGAGCCCGAAGCAGATGCGCCGCGACAGGGCCGCGCGCGCCCGCTCGGACAGGGCGGCGGGGTCGCTGCCGTCCACCCGGCTCCATTCGCCGATGGCATGCAGGATCGTGCGCATGTCCTTGATGGAGACCCGCTCGCGCAGGAGCCTCTGCAAAATGGTGGTGAGCTGCTGGAGGGTCACCAGCTTGGGCACGGTCTCCTCGACCAGCGTCGGGTAGTGGCGGCGCACTTCCTCGACCATCCACTGCACCTCCTGCATGCCCAGGAAGTCCGCTGCGTGCGCGCGCAGAAACGCGCTGATCTGCATCAGGACGATGTCGTCGGTGTCCCAGTACTGCAAGCCCGAGCCGGCGATCCGTTCCAGGTGCTTGCGGTCCATCCAGCAGGCGGGCTTGTAGTTGGCCGGGTTGCGCGTGGCCTCCGCGGGGATGCCGTACTCGTTGAGCCGGCGGGCTTCGACGTTCATCAGCAAAAGGTTGGGGTGGACGCGCCCGGTCACGATCGGCGCTTCGTTGAGCCAGAAGCGGTAGTTGCCTTCCCCGTCGAGCCGGTGCCCGGCGGAGTCGACGCTCAAGGGCGGCAGCACCACGCCCAGCTGGCTGTACAAGAGCGTCCGGAGCGAAACCAGCTTGTCGAGAAAAGCCTTGCCGCGCGGGGTTTCGAGCGGAACAAGCTGTTCCAGCTCCTCGGCCAGCTCGATGATGATGGGCAGGGTCTTGTTAATGCCTGGACCGGCCGGCTGCGCGACCACCCGCTGCGAGCTGTCCTGCTGACGCAGCTCCGCGGCCGCCCGGAGGCGCTTGCTCTGAAAGATGCCGAAGGAAATGCCCCCGGTGACGAGCGCCATGAGCAGAAAGGCGAGCTTGGGCATGCCCGGAATGATGCCCATGATGACGAGCACGAACGAAACGATGCCGATCGCCTTCGGCTGCGCGAGCAGCTGCCCGGCGATGTCGGAGCCGATGTTGCCCTCGTCCTCCTCGGAGGCGATGCGGGTGACCACCATTCCCGCGGAGATCGAGATCAAGAGCGCGGGTATCTGCGCGACCAGGCCGTCGCCGATGGTCAGGATGGAGTAAGTCTGCACGGCCTCGCCCGCCGGCATGCCGTTCATCGCCACGCCGATGATGAGCCCGCCCACGATGTTGACCACCGTGATGATGATGCCCGCGATCGCGTCGCCCTTGACGAACTTCATCGCGCCGTCCATCGCGCCGTAAAACTGCGACTCCTTGGCGAGCAGGTTGCGGCGGGAGCGCGCGACCTTGAAGTCGATGCTGCCGGCCCGGAGGTCGGCGTCGATGCTCATCTGCTTGCCGGGCATGGCGTCGAGCGTAAAGCGCGCGGCTACCTCGGCGACGCGCTCGGACCCCTTGGTGATGACGATGAACTGCACCAGGGTGAGGATCAGGAAGATGACCGCGCCGACTACGAAATTGCCGCCCACCACAAAGTTGCCGAACGCCTTGATGACATCGCCCGCGTCAGCCTGAAGCAGGATCAGCCGCGTCGAGGCCACCTCGAGCGCGAGCCGGTACAGCGTGGTGAGGAGCAGGATCGTGGGGTATGACGCGAACTCCGCGCCGTTTTTGACGTAGATGGACACCATCAGGATGGTGATCGCGATGGTGATGTTGAGGGTAATGAAGACGTCGAGCAGAAACGTCGGCAGCGGGACGATCATGAGGCCGACGATCAGGACGATGCCCGAGACCAGGAGCAGATCGCTGGAGCGCGCGAGGACGCCGCCGAAGTTGCCGCCGCGCAGCTCCGCGCGCAGCTCCGCCAACTGCTTTAGGATCCTATTCATGCGCCTCGCACCGCTCACGCGTGCTGACCAAGCTGGAAGAAAAAAGCCCGGCCCGTGAAGGCCGGGCGCGGTGGCCGTCGCATCGGCGCACCGCAAACGCGGGCTCGCTACGCCTGGGTCGGGAAGGCACCGATCGCCTTGTCGTTCATGCTGTGGCTGAGCTGGATCATTGAATCCTGGAAGCTGCTCTGCTCCGCCATGCTGTTGGCGGCCTGGGCAGCACCCTGGTAGCCGCCCGCGCCCGCGCCGATGCCGCTGATGTCCGGCGTGCTGCCGGAGCTGCCAGAACCCGAAGAGATGCTGCTGTTGAACGAATTGCCTGAGGTGGGACCTACTGCACTCATGAACTCCTCCTTTAGAGGGCCGGCTTGATCGCCTGCTGCTCTCTTGCCCGAGTTATCCGCGCGCGAGGCGCGGTGTTGCGTGCTCCGGTTCGATTTTTACCTGCCTCCCCGGCCCGCGGCGGCGCGCGGCGGCGGAATGTGCTCCAGGCGCAGCTCCATGCGTCGGGTCTGCGCCATGGCACCCGCGGCCCGGATTCGGTCGAGGTCGGCCCGCGCTTCCGCGGCCC
>CAXTTW010000378.1:0-2834 GCA_964247255.1 uncultured Acidobacteriaceae bacterium | reverse complement strand
ATCCTCGTCGGTCCGGTGTTCGAGCCCCACCCGCACCCCGGCCGCGCCGCCCGGCAGTGACACAGTGCCGCTGATAGCCCAGTGACCGGTATGGCGCTCGCAGTACACGCCGATGGGGACCTGGCAGCCGCCGCCAAGCGCATGGAGCGCCGCCCGCTCAGCAGTCACGGCAAACCGGGTCTCCGCGTCGTCTAAATCTCCCAATACTGAGAGCACGCGCGTGTCGCCAGCTCGCGCCTCGATCCCCAGGCAGCCCTGCCCAGGCGCGGGACACACGATCTCGGCGGGCAACCGTTGCCGCAGCATCTCCGTCCGCCCTAGCCGGTCAAGGCCCGCGCAGGCGAGCACACACGCCTCCGCCTCGCCTGCGGCCATCTTGCGCAAACGCGTGTCCACGTTGCCGCGGAACTCGATGTACTTCAAATCCTTGCGAAATGCGCGCAGCTGCGCTTGCCGGCGCGGGCTGCTGGTGCCTACCCGCGCACCGGCGGGCAGCGCGGCGAAGCTCTCGAAGCCGGCCGAGCAAAACGCATCCCGGGGGTCGGCCCGCGGCGGCAGCGCCCCCAGCACGAACGCCGGATCAAGCTCCGTCGGCAGGTCCTTCAACGAATGCACGGCCAGGTCCACGCGGCCGGCGAGCAGCGCCTCTTCGATCTCCTTGGTGAACATGCCCTTGGTCCCGACCTTGTTGAAAGCGACGCCCTGCATCCGGTCGCCGGTCGTCCGGATCACCTCGATCTCGACCGCGTGGCCGCGCGCCCTGAGCTCCCCGGCGATGTGCCGAGCCTGCCACAAAGCCAGCTCCGAGCCGCGCGAACCGATGCGCAGGTCCATCCCTCAAGCCCGCCTGATCGCGGGGGCGGGAGCTTCTTCGGTCTTTTCGATCAGCACCGGCGCGGCCTCCAGCTGGAAGGCCCCGCGCAGCGCTTCCAAGCGCGTCCCGTCGCCCTCGCGCGCGGCTTCGCGAAAGGCGCGCATCGGCGCGTGCATCCACTTGTTCGCCAGGCTCCGCGTCAACGCGTCCACCGCGTCCATCTGCGCGGGACTTAGCCCGCTCAGGCGTCCGTTCGCGGCCTTGCGCAGCTCGCTCTGGCGCATCGCTTCCATGCTGCCCTGCAGCGCCACCAGCGAAGGTACAGCGTCTACCTGCGCGCCGCGCCGCGCGAACTCCTCGAGCTCCGCCTCCACGATGCGCTCAGCCCGCGCCGCCTCGCGCCCCCGGTCGGCCATGTTGGCCTCGGCCACCCGTTGCAGATCGTCGATGTCGTACACGAACACGTTGTCGACCCGGTTCATCGCCGGGTCCACGTCGCGCGGCACTGCGATATCGATGAAGAACATGGGTCGTCCGCGCCGGCGCTGCGTGAACCGCTGGCCGTCCTCTTTCGTAAAGACGAACTCGTGCGAGCCGGTCGAGGTAATCACGATGTCGGCCGCGTCGGCCTCGCCGCGCAGGCGGTCGAACGGCAGCACGCGCCCGCCAAACCCCTGCGCCAAACGCTCCGCGCGCGCGAGCGTCCGGTTCGCGACCGTGATGGATCCAGCCCCGCGCCCCAGGAGGTGCCTGGCCGCCAGCTCGCCCATCTTGCCCGCGCCGACCAGCAGAACCTTTTTGCCCTCGAGTGAACCGAAGATCTTGAGCGCCAGGTCCACCGCCACGCTCGCGATCGAAACCGAGCTGCCCGCGATGCCTGTCTCCGACCGCACCCGCTTGGCCGCGGCGAACGCGGCTTGCATGAGCCGGTCCAGCTCGCGGCCCAGAGTTCCCCTGGTCTTCGCGGCGGCATAGGCTTCCTTCACCTGGCCCAGGATCTGCGGCTCGCCCACCACCATGGAGTCCAGGCTGGCGGCCACGCGAAACAGGTGGCGCACCGCTTCGGCATCGCGATAGACGTACAGGTGCTCGCCCAGTTCCGGAAGGCTGATCCGGAACCGCCCAGCCAGGAACAGCTGCAAATCCGGCGCTGCCTCACGGTAGGCGACCAGCAGCTCCACCCGGTTGCAGGTCGAGATCACCGCCGCCTCGTCCACCCCGGGCAGCGCGCACAGCGCCGCGAGCGCCGCCGGTACGTCCTCCGCGGGGATTGCGACGCGCTCCCTGAGCTCCACCGAGGCGCTGCGGTGGTTGAGGCCGGCCAGAAGGTACTTCATTGCGCCGTGAACCTGTGGACAGAGCTCAGCTGGTTCGCGGCCCACACGCTCAGCACAACCAGGAACGCGAGCGAGGACACATACACCGCCTGGCGCCCGCGCAGCCCCCTGGACTGGCGGAACCACAGGATGAGCACGTAGACCATCCACATGGCGAAGGAAAGAACGACCTTGGGGTCTTCGAAGTAGGTTGCGCCCACCGTGGCCTGCGCGATCAGCGAGCCCGCGAACAAGCCAACCGTCATGCAGGCGAAACCCAGCACGAGGTTGGTTTGCGCGATGCGGTCCATGGTTTCGAGTGGCGGCAGCCAGGCGAAAAAGCCGGGCTGCTCTTTCTGCTTCAGCCGGCGCTCCTGCACAAAGTACAAAAACGATGCCAGCAGCGAAAACACCAGCGCGACATCGGCCACCAACAGCGTCGCGACGTGGACTGCAACCCAGCCGCCGCGGACCAGCGGGGAGGAAAACACGTAGCGGTCCGGCCCCAGCGCCGAAGGCAGCGTGAGCAAAAACGCCATGGGCAGCGCGAACAGGCCGAACGAAGCCGCGCGATAGCGCCAGGCCGTCCACAGAAAAGCGGCGGCCACCAGCAGCCCGAGGCCTGCCTGCATGCCGTGGAGGCCGCTGGGAACGAGGCCGTCCGGCCGCCGCGCCAAGAGCTCGAGCGCCGCGCCGCCCCGGGC
>CAXTTW010000377.1:0-2859 GCA_964247255.1 uncultured Acidobacteriaceae bacterium | reverse complement strand
GACGGAAACAGTGCCGTGCACGTTGATTCTGACTCCGTTGGAAGGCTGTGGCGCAGAAAGAGCATAAGCTGGGGCAGCGGCCCGGATCGGGGAATAGCGCCGAGCCGCGAAACTAAAGTAAGGACGGCGGGAAAACATTGGGAGCGCAGGCACCGACACACGTGGAGGTGATTGGATCGGGCCCGAACGGACTGGCGGCCGCGGTCCGGATGGCGCAGGCCGGCTTCGCGGTCGAAGTGAGGGAAGCGCAGCCGGAGATCGGCGGCGCATGCCGGACGCTTCCCTTGACGCTGCCGGGGTTTGCCCACGATTTCGGCTCCGCGGTACACCCGCTCGCGGCGGGCTCACCGTTTTTCAAAACGCTGCCGTTGGTGGAGCACGGCCTGCGCTGGCTGCACCATGAGGCCCCCTTGGCACACCCGCTCGACGATGGGACGGCGGTGACACTGGAACGCAGCCTGGACGAAACGGTCGAGGCACTCGGCGCGGACGGCAAAGCCTGGCGCATGCTGGTCGAGCCATTGGTGGAGGGCTGGGACGCGCTCGCGCCGGAGCTTCTGCGGCCGCTGCTCCACGTCCCGCGGCACCCGTTGTTTCTGGCCCGCTTCGGGTCGTTCGCGGCCCTGCCCGCGCGAGCTTTGGCGCTGCTGCTGTTCCGCCACGAGCGGACGCGCGCGCTGTTTGCCGGGCTTGCCGGGCACTCGTTTCAGTCGCTCGACGCGCCATTTTCGTCCGCTATCGCGCTGGTTCTGGGCGCTTCGGCGCACGCGGTTGGCTGGCCCATTCCGCAAGGCGGCGCGGGGGCCATTACCCATGCGCTGGCGAGCCTCCTGCACGCGAATGGCGCGGGCATCTGGGTTGGTGTGCCGGTGCGCTCGGTGGAGCAGCTGGGCGAGCGATCCATTATCCTCGCCGATGTGCGTCCGGGAACGCTGCTGGGCCTTGCCGGGCACCGTTTGCCGCCGATGTACCAAGCCAAACTGCGACGGTTTCGACCCGGGCCGGGTTCGTGGAAGCTCGACTACGCGCTCAGCGAGCCGATCCCGTGGAAGGCGGCGGACTGCCGCCGGGCTGGGACGGTCCACTTGGGCGGAACACTTGCGGAGATCACGCGGAGCGAGCGCACGATGCTGCGCGGGCGCGTGCCGAATCGGCCCTACGTGCTGCTGGCTCAGCCCACGCTCACCGACCCGAGCCGAGCGCCCACCGGCAAGCACGTGGCCTGGGCCTACTGCCATGTGCCGAACGGCACGGAGGAAGACGCGACCGAGCGGATCGAGGCACAAATCGAGCGGTTCGCGCCGGGTTTCCGGGAGTGCGTGCTGCACCGCACGGTTTCCGGGCCCAAACAGCTCGAAGCCATGGACGCGAACCTTTACGGAGGCGATATCAGCGGCGGCGCGATGGACCCGGCGCAGCTCCTGTTTCGGCCCACGCTCGGCGCATACAGCACACCTGACCCGCACCTCTACCTATGCTCGTCCTCGACGCCGCCGGGGGGCGGGGTGCACGGGATGTGCGGGTTTCACGCGGCGGAAGCAGCGCTGGCACGCTGGTAGTGTCAGCGCTTGCCTCCGGGTTTGTCGAGCGCGGCGCTCTGCTCCAGCACGGCGCTCAGCACCTCGGGGAGCAGCGGCTGGGGCTGCATTGAACCCCATGGGTCGCGATCCAACCGGCCGCGCCAGTCCGCGAAGTTCGCGACGGCAAACGGAAAGGGCCCGCGCGCCAGCTCATCCCAGGCAAGCGGCACGGCGACTTTCATGCCGGGCCGGGCGCGGGGCGACCAGGGCGCGACCGCGGTAGCCCCGCGCTCGTTGCGCATCCAGTCCAGAAAGATGCGCCCGTGGCGGGCAGTCTTGGTCATCTTGATCAGGTAGAGCTTCGGGTCGGTGCTTTCAATCGCGGCGGCCAGACCGCGCGCGAACAGCTTCATCTCCGGCCAGGCGACGCGCGGCTCCAGGGCGGCGACCAGGTGCAGCCCCTTGCCGCCGGTGGTTTTCACGAAGGTTTCAAGCCGCAGCTCGCGGAGAAAGGCGCGGATCGCGAGGGCGCTCTCGACGACCGTGCCCCAGGGCAGGGTTTCGTCCGGGTCCAGGTCCAGGATCAGGCGGTCGGGCCGTTCCAGGTCGGCACTGCGGGACCCCCAGGGGTGCAGCTCAAGCACGCCCAGCTGGGCCAGGCCGAGCAGGGCTTCGGCCGAAGGGACCGAAATGTACGGCTCGGTGTGGGCGGGGTTCGCAGCCTCGGGCACGTCGATGGCCGCAAGGGTCTTCGGCAGGCCGGTCTTGATGTGCTTTTGAAAGAAGCAGGGCTTCCTTGCCCCGTCCGGGCAGCGCACGATCGAGCAAGGCCGTCCGGCGAGGTGCGGCAGCATCGCGGGCGCGACGGCGTCGAAGTACTCCGCAAGCTGCTGCTTGTTGGTTCCCGTGCTGGGGTCGAGGATTTTGTCAGGGTGAGTCAGGCGCGTTCTCAGGGCCGAAGCGGCCTGCTTTCCGACGCTCCCCTTCGCGGGCGAACTCTCACCTTCAGCCGGTTCGGGCGCGGGCTGCTTGCGAGCGTCGGCGCGCTGCATCGGCGCCTGGACGGGCGACCCTTCATCTTCGGGCGCATCCGCCGCGGGCTGCCGCACTTGTTCCCGCACCACCTCCGCCGCGGGCTTGTCCGCGCGCAACCCCTGAAACGAGGCATGGCGGACGGCCCCGTCCTCGGTCCAGCCGGCAAACTGGACCTCGCACACCAGCTCCGGCCGCACCCACACGGCATCGCGCCTGGCCAGGCGGTCGAGCGGGCGGGCGTAGGCTGGTTTCGCCTGCCGCAGCGGATCGAGACGGGCTCGCAGCATGCGCGCGGTCGCCTGCG
>CAXTTW010000376.1:0-2859 GCA_964247255.1 uncultured Acidobacteriaceae bacterium | reverse complement strand
CCACCGCCCTTCGCAGCACCTCATGCGTCAGCGGCGCCACATCCCCCTCCCCAAGGAACAGGAACTTCACCACATTCACCACCGGGTTCCCTTCCTTCCACTTGAAGTAGCCATGCGGCACCTTCCCCGTCCGCTTTTCCAGCTCGATCAGCAGCGCCGCCACCGAGTTCGCGATCACCGGGCTCTTCGCGTACAGGATCTTGTGTTTCCCCAGGCAGCGGCCCTCCACGCAAAGCGTGCTCGTGAACTCCGAAGCGTCCGTGTGCGTGATCTCGAAGAAGTAGATCGCCTCGGTCGGCGTCATCCCGTACCGCTCCCGCACAAAGCCGTCGAGCCGGTCCAGCTCCTCCGCCGTCTCACTCTCCCAGTTCGGCCGCGGCGAGCGCGCAATCAACCGGATCACCTGGTCCTCATCCTCGTTCAGCAGCCGCACTGCCTCCGCCGAGAGCTCCACTCCCGTGATCCGCAGCTCGGTCGAGCGCAGCGCCCGCGATAAGAGCGACAGCACCAGGATCGCCGCGATAAACACCGAAGCGATCTTCAAGCCATCCGGACGCTCCCAGCAATTTAGGGCGGTCGTGTACAGAAAAACAGCCGCGACCCCGAGATAAAACCAGCGCGCAACCCGCTGCCACAGGGAAATGGTCACCGCGACCGACGCCGACAGGAACAGCACCAGCACCCCGGTCGCATACGCCCCGCCCTGCGCATCCACGTTCGCCTTGAAGACCAGCGTCACCAGGAACGCGATGCCCATAAACACCAGCACCAGCGGCCGGGAGGCCAGCATCCACTCCGGCGCCATTCCGAACCGCGGCAGGTAACGCGGGATCAGGTTCAAGAGCCCCGCCATGGCGGAGGCCCCCGCGAACGCCAGAATCAGGATTGTCGACACGTCGTACACCGTTCCGAACGCAGCCCCAAGATACAGGTGCGCCAGGTACGCCATCGCCCGCCCGGTCGCCTGCCCGCCCTCCGCGAACGCCTTCGCAGGAATCAGCAGCGTCGAGGTCACGCTGGTCGCCATCAGAAAAACACTCATGATCACCGCCGCCGTGGCCAGCAGCTTCCGCGTGTTCCTGATGCGCTGCTCAAGCTCGTCCGGCTTGATCAGCGGCATCACCGCCACCCCGGTCTCGAACCCCGATAGACCCAGCGCCAGCTTCGGAAACAGGATCAGCGAGACCCCCACCATCCCCAGCACCGACGGGTGCTGCGCGAACACCGCCTGCTTCCATTGCCCCCACAGCTCCGGGTGCGCCAGCGTCTCGCCGATTGCCACCGCCGTCACCACCGCGTTCAGCAGGAGGTACACCGCCACCAGCAGCACCGCGACCGTGATCGCTTCCTTGAAGCCCTTCAGGAAGATCGCGCTCAACCCGATCAGCAGCAGAAAGGTCACCAGCATTTGCGAGTGCAGCCACCCCGGCGCATACGGGTTCGCCACAAAGTGCGCCGCCGCGTCCGCCGCCGAGAGCGTCATCGTGATGATGAAGTCGGTCGCCGCGAACCCCAGCAGCACCAGCACGAACACCTTGCCCTTCCACTGCGGGAACAGCTTCTCGAGCATCGCGATCGAGCCCTGCCCATAGGGGCTCGCCTCCGCCACCCGGCTGTACAGGGGCAGCGCCGCGAACAGCGTTACCAGCACCAGCACCAGCGTCGCGATGGGCGACAGCAGCCCCGCCGCTAGGAACGCGATCCCCGGCTGGTAGCCGAGCGTCGAGAAGTAGTCCACCCCGGTCAGGCACATCACGCGCCACCAGGCATGTTCAGGTTCGGGGGCGCTTTTCACGCCCTTGGGCAGGCGCAGGTCGGCTAACAGCCAGTCGGTAAATGTCATGGTCTCTGCGCCATTCTAGGCGCAAAGATCACCGAATCCCGTGATTCGCCTTCGTGGGCAGTTGCGCCCTGCTCCACCCGCCCCCGAGAGCGGACACCAGCTGCACGCTGGCCACGAACCGCCGTGTGGTCACGTCCTCCTCCGTGCGCCTGTCGAACAGCTGCGCCTGCTGCGCCGTCAGCACCTCCAGGTAGGTCGTCACGCCGCCCTTGTACCTGTTCGTGCTCAAGGTCAGCGAGTTGGTCGCCGAGCGCACCGCGTTTGCGGCCGACTGCTGCTCATCCGCCAGGATGCCCAGCGCCGCCAGATTATCCTCCACCTGCTGGAAGGCATTCAGCACAGTCAGCCTGTAGTTGCCCACCGTCGCACGGTAGTTCGCGCGCGCCTCGTCCGTGATCGCCCGCCGCCGCCCTGCGTCGAACACCGTCTCCAGCGCCGACGCCCCGATCGACCACAACTCGCTCGGCCCCTGGATCCAGTTGCCAGGCTGCCCGCTCTCGAAGCCGCCGCCCCCGCTCAGGGAAACGTTCGGGTAGTACGCCGAGATCGCCACCCCGATCTGCGCGTTGGCCGCGTCGGCCAGCCGCTCCTGGTACGCCACGTCGGGCCGGCGCTCCAGCAGTTCTGAGGGCACGCCGGTCGGGATGTCCGGTATGCGGTTGCTCTGCGGCGTCGGCTCGAGCTGGAACGCCGAAGCCGATACCCCCAACAGCGTCGCGATCGCGTGCATGTACTGTGTCCGCGCGATCGCCACGTCCGTGTCCTGCGTGATCGTGGTGTCCAGCTGGGTCTGCGCCAGAGCCACATCTGCCTCGGTCGCCACTCCGCCGTGGAACCGAGTCACCGTTAGCTGCAGGAACGCCTTGTAGTTCGCGACCGTGTCGTCCAGCACCTGCTGCTGCGCGTCCAGCCCGCGCAGCTCGAAGTAGTCGGCCGCCAGCGCGGTCCGAACGGCCAGCTCCACGTTGGCCCCCTCCGCCGCTACGGCCTGCGCGGTGGCCCGCGCCCCTTCCACC
>CAXTTW010000375.1:0-2872 GCA_964247255.1 uncultured Acidobacteriaceae bacterium | reverse complement strand
TCAGCGGCGACGCCCCCGCCGGCGCGCTGGTGCGGGCCATGCACTGGGGGCTGAGCGGGAGATGACAGAGGCGTATCTTGAAAGCCTGTTCAGTTACGTTTCCGGACAGGCGCTCTGAGATGGAACCCACGCGCAGGCTTCATCTCTATACTCGGAAAGCATGCATACGTTCTACGAATTTTTCGCCGGTGGGGGTATGGCGCGGATCGGTCTAGGCGACCGCTGGCAATGCCTGTTCGCGAACGATTGCTCCCCGCAAAAGACCGAGGTCTACGCAGCCAACTTTTCCGACGCACCCTCGGCTTTGCATGTAGGAGACGTGAAAGACCTGCTCCCTTCCGACTTGCCCGGGACTGCCGACCTGGCTTGGGCGTCGTTTCCCTGCCAGGACTTATCGCTGGCGGGAAACGGAGTCGGTCTTGACGGAACCCGCAGCGGCGCGTTTTGGCACTTCTGGGAGCTGATTCGTGATCTGGATCGCGACGGTCGAGCTCCGGCTGTCCTGACAATCGAAAATGTCCTTGGGACTCTGACCTCGCATGGAGGTGCCGATTTTACGGCCATCGCGCAGGCAATCTGGGCTCTCGGCTATTTCCTTGGTGCCCTGACGATCGACGCGTCTCACTTTCTGCCTCAGTCGCGGCCTCGAGTCTTTCTTGTCGCGGCAAGCAATCGACTAGCAGTACCAGAGTCGCTGCGCTATGGCCATAGCGGGCCGACGTCACGAAGTGAAAAGACGTGGCATTCCGATCGGCTGCTGGAAGTGTATGCCGGACTGCCCGAGCACCTGAAGAAGGCGTGGGTTTGGTGGCGTCTGCAACGGCCTGCCCCTAGGTCCTCCACTCTGGCCGATTTACTCGAAGCCGAGAACGCGGTAGAGTGGCATACTCAAGATGCGACGAACCGGCTTCTCTCGATGATGTCCGAGACCAATCGCCGGAAAGTCGCGCTCTGCCGGCAGGCCGGAGTCCGCATGCTCGGTACTGCCTATCGACGGACGAGGCTCGGTGTGCAAAGAGCGGAAGTTCGTTTCGACGGCATAAGTGGGTGCCTGCGCACGCCGGAAGGTGGATCGAGCCGTCAGATAATCTTAGAGGTCAATGGAGATTGCGTTCGTTCTCGGCTGCTTACTCCGCGCGAAGCTGCCCGCCTGATGGGTCTGCCCGATACTTACAAATTGCCTGCCAATGCCAACCATGCCTATCACATCTCTGGAGACGGCTTGGCAGTGCCTGTAGTCGCCTGGCTCGAGCGGAACCTGTTGCGTCCTTTGCTGGAAGGAGAACAGATGCATCCATTTGCACCCATTGAAAGTGGTGAGCTGTTTGCCCATTGTTAGGCCAGGGGTACCGTCCGACGTCGGAGCGATCCGTGCCGCAATAGCTTCAGCCTTGGATCAAACGGGCTTGGATGGACGCAGGATAGGCGATTCAAAGTTCGGAATCTACGTCTTCTATGATTATGACGGCGAGCCGATTTACGTAGGGCAGACCAAGGAAAAGCTTCGCGTCCGCATTCGCCGTCATCTGACCAATCACCGGACGGATGCAGTCGCCATGAACGTTCTCGACCCTTTCGAGGTCGCGGACATCGAGATGTGGCCGCTTTGGGAGTTGGAGAACGAAACCGCTCAGGCGGCCGCCACAATCCTGAACGCGGCGGAGTTCACCGTCTTTCAGCGAATCTTATCGCTGTCTCGCTACCAAGCCGTCTTGAACGAGAAGGATATCGCCGAAGCGGAAACCGTTCCGTTGCCTCCTTCTACTCGAACGCGGATCATCCCTGCTGCTCTATTCGAAGCGCGCAAACACCCGGATGTGCGCATCGCGAGACGGGCCGGAACGATTGCCAGTCTCGCGAAGGTCATCAGCGAGCGCGATGTTTCCCCAGGCCTACGCCGCGTTCTTGTCACCCAAGCCAAACGTCTCGAGCATCTCGCACAAACACGCTTCGATGACTTTGCCGGCGATCCAATCGAAGTAGAAAACAACTGACCTGCCGAACATTCGCTTGTTGGCCTCCGAAGAAACCGCACCTACTTCTTCCTTCGCTTCTTCTTTCCAAACCCCTTCGGCGCGGGTAACCTCCTCTTCTTCCCCGCCTTTGCCTTTCCGCCGCGCGGGCCTGCGGGCGCACTCTCCCCTTCCGCCAGGACCACCCCGAACTGCAGCCGCTTCTCGACCGCGTTCACCCGCTCCAGCACCACCCTTACCCGCTGCCCTACCCGGAACCGCCGCGCCCAGGTTTCGCCGATGATTTCGCGCGTATTTTCCCGGTACGTGTACCGGTCGCCGTCCAGCTCACTCAGCGATCCGATCGGCACCAGTCCCTCGACAAAGAACTCCGCTAACTCCACGAACAACCCATACTTGGTCGCGTTCAGGATCAGCCCGTCGAACTCCTCCCCGACCTTGCCCGCCATGAACCGGAGTTTCTTCCACTCCACCAGCTCGCGCTCGGCCGCGTCGGCCCGGCGCTCCGTCTCGCTCGACTCCGACCCGATCGCCGCCAGCTCACTCGACGCAATCGGCACAGCCTCTGAACCGCCCTCATACGAAACAGCCGAACCGGCCCGCATCTCCCCGAGGCCGCTGACCCCGCCGCGCAGCAGCGCCTTCGCGATCCGGTGCACGATCAGGTCCGGATAGCGCCGGATCGGCGAGGTGAAGTGCGTGTAAAACGAAGCCGCCAGCGCGAAGTGCCCCTCGTTTTCCTCCGAGTACCGCGCCTGCTTCAGCGAGCGCAGCATCAGGTAGCTCAGGATGCGCTCCTCCGGCTTGCCCGCGAGCCGCCGCGCCAGCGCCTGGTACATCCTCGGCGTCACCGGAATCTCGTCCGGGACGTCATGCGCGGTCCGCGCCCGGCCCTCCCG
>CAXTTW010000374.1:0-2876 GCA_964247255.1 uncultured Acidobacteriaceae bacterium | reverse complement strand
ACATTAATGAGCTGCAGCGCAGCGAGCCGCTGGAGTTGCAGGAGCTGTGGTCGCTCAGCTCGCTGATGAAGTTCGTGCTGATGGAGCGTGCCGTCGCCGAGGCCGAGCAGGTCTTCGCCGCGGGCATCCCGCCGGGGCGCAACCCGGTCATCGAGCAGTGCGCCAAGAGCCTGCGCGAGCTGGGCTACGCGGACTGGTCGATCGTGGCCGAGCCGCTGATCCCCTTCGATCCGCTCTTGCGCGAGGACCCCGCCGGGGCTTATGAGCAGATGGACTTCCAAAGCCGCGAGCTCTACCGCCGCCGGGTGGCCGAGCTGGCCCGGTACGCGGACATGAGCGAGGTCGAGGTGGCACAGGAGGCCCTGAAGCTGGCCCGGGCCGCCGAGCGCGTCTCCTCGGGCGCTGCCGCCGGGCTGGGGCCGGTCCAATCCGTTGATCCACGGGTAAGGACGCGCGAGTCCCACGTCGGCTTCTACCTCATCGACGGCGGGGTCGACTCGCTGGCCCACGCCATCGGCTATCGCCCGCCCGCGCTGGAGCGCCTGCGCATTGCCGCTCGCCGCGACGCGGACCTTTGGTACATTGCGCCCATCGAAGTCCTGTCGATCGCGCTGATCGCCGCGCTGATCGTGCCGGTCGTTCCGGCCGCGCACAGCCCGTGGGCGCTGGTGCTGCCGTTTCTGCTCTTGTTTCTGCCGGCGACCCAGGGCGTGGTCGACCTGATGAACAATGCCGTGACCGCTCTGTTCGAGGCACGGTCGCTGCCGAAACTCAACTACGCGAAGACCGGCATCCCGCGCGAGTGCGCGACGCTGGTGGCGGTGCCGACGCTGCTGCTCAACGAGCAAGGCCTGCGGGAGCTGGTGGCCGACCTCGAAGTCCGCTGGCTCGCCAACCAGGACCCCAATCTCCACTTCGCGCTGGTCACGGACCTGCCGGACTCGGTCACCAAACCGCGCGACGACGCGTCGAACCCGCTTGTGGCCCTGGCGATCCGGCTCATCACCGAGCTGAACGACCGCTACAAGGGGCAAAGGGGAGGCTGCTTCGCGCTTTTCCACCGGCACCGCATCTTCAACGCGCGGCAGGGCGTGTGGATGGGCTGGGAGCGCAAGCGCGGCAAGCTGCTGGACCTGAACAAGTACCTCGAAGGCGCGTTCGATGCCTTCCCCGTTAAGGCGGGCGGTGTCGGCGAGGTTCGGGGTGTGCGCTACATCATCACCCTCGACTCCGACACGCAGCTGCCGCGCGGCACCGCGGCCTCCATGGTCGCAGCCATGGCCCACCCGCTCAACCAGGCCGTCATCGACCCGGAGCGGCGCATCGTCACCGCGGGTTACGGCATCCTGCAGCCGCGGGTCGGGGTCAGCGTCCACTCGGCCTCGCGCTCGCGCCTGGCCTCGCTGTTCTCCGGGCAAACCGGCTTCGACATCTACACCCGCGCCGTTTCCGACGTGTACCAGGATTTGTACGGCGAGGGCATCTTCACCGGCAAGGGCATCTACGAGGTGCAAACCCTCCACGCGGTGCTCGACGGCCGCTTCCCCCGCAACGCGCTCCTGTCGCACGACCTGATCGAAGGAGCCTACGCCCGGGCGGGGCTCGCGACCGACATCGAGGTGGTCGACGACTACCCCTCGCACTACTCGGCGTACACCAAGCGCAAGCACCGCTGGGTGCGCGGCGACTGGCAGATCGCGCAGTGGATTTCGAACTCCGTGCCGGATGATTCGCTCAACAAGGTTCGCAATCCCATCTCGACGATTTCGCGCTGGAAAATCTTCGACAACCTGCGCCGGTCGCTGGTCGAGCCTTTCACCATGCTCTTGTTGATCGCGGGCTGGATGGGGCTGGTGGGCGGGCCGCTTTACTGGACGGTGGTCACCATCTTTCTGATGTTTTTACCGACGCTGGTCCAGTTCTGCTTCTCGCTCGTCCGCGCGCTCGCCTCCGAGCAGGCCGGCGGGGTCGGCGAGGCGATCGAGGGCACGGCCCAGGCGGCCTTCATCACGCTGCTCAACCTGGTGTTTCTGCCACACTCCACCTTTTTGTCGCTCGACGCGATCGTGCGGGCGCTGGTGCGGCGCTTGTTTACCGGGCAAAAGCTGCTGGAATGGGAAACCGCTGCCGAAGCGGAGTCGGGCAAGCGCACCACGCCAGTCGACTTCTACCTCAAGGCGAGCCCGCTGTTTGCGCTGCTCATCGCGGCCCTGCTCTTGTTCCGCCACACCTCGGAGGCTTTCGGCCTCAACGTGGACGGACGCTTGAGCGTGCCGAGCATCCCCACGGCGCTGGTGGTCGCGCTGCCGGTGCTGCTCCTGTGGGGCTCGGCGAGCTTGCTGACTGCGTGGCTCAACGCTCCGCCGGCCGAGGCAGCCGCGCCGCTCGCCGCTCGCGACGAGGCCTTTCTGCGCGGGCAGGCGCTTAAAATCTGGCGCTACTTCTACCAGTTCGGCGGGGCGGCGCACCACTACCTCATCCCGGACAACGTGGAAGAGCAGGGCCTGTTCGAGGCGGCGCGCATTTCCCCGACCAATCTGGGCCTCTTGCTCAACGCCCGGCAGGCGGCGGTGGAGTTCGGATGGCTGACCGTGCCGGAGTTCGCCGAGCTGACACTCGCGACGCTGGCCACCTTCGAGGCGCTGCCCAAGCACCGGGGCCACCTGTACAACTGGTACCGGACCGACACTCTCGACCCCCTGCGCCCGATTACCGTGTCCTCGGTGGATTCCGGGAACTTCGCGGCCTCCTTGTACACCCTGCGCATGGGCGCGGCGGAGCTGCTGCGGCGGCCGCTGGTAGGCGCGTCGCTCTTCACCGGTCTGCGGACCCAGGCCGAAGCGGCGGCTCTCGCGGAAGCCGGACCTCTGGACGTG
>CAXTTW010000373.1:0-2893 GCA_964247255.1 uncultured Acidobacteriaceae bacterium | reverse complement strand
CACCTGCGCTACGGCACGAGCCCGGAGGATACGGGGCGGGTGGCGCCGGCGCTGCTCGAAACCAAGCCCGGCAGCCTCGCGGGCGCGCAGGTGGCCGACGCCGTCGCCATTTCCGACACCGAAACCGACGACCCGCACCCGTTCACCTATACCTGGCCCGACCCAAAGGCACAGACCGATGCGCAAACCGCCATGCACGCGCTAGCGCTGCGAGCCCTGGCCTCCGCAGCGCAGGCCACCTTCGGCCCGGCCGCGACCAGTGACGCTGCCCTGCGAAAGGCCGCCGATGCCACGCGGGCCAGTTTCGGGCCGGGGACAAAGGGCGCTCGCATGCGGCCTACCGCTGCGGTTGCGGACCCGCTGATGGACGCGAAGCTCTCCGCCTTCGAGCTGAGCTACGGCGCGGGCGCGACCTACGTGTACTCGGCGCACACCGCCCCCGAGGGCGCTGCGCGCCGGTACGTGACCCTGATCGCGCAGCCGGATTTCTACGGCAAGCCACAGGTGGTGTTCTCGCAAACCACCCGGGGCGAGCTTCTAAACGACACGCCCGCCCTGCGCCTGCTCGACGCGGTGGACGCCGACGGCGACAAGCGGGCGGAGCTGCTGTTCAGCCGCGAAACCGCGGACACGCTCGCGGACGCCTCGGCGGCCCGGCAGTTCGCTCTTTACGGTGTGGTCGGCGGCCGCGCGCGGCTCCTGTTCGCCACCCAGTAGCGCGCCTCAGCGCTTGAGCAAAGTGGCGGGCAGTACCGGGTTCCACGGCACGGGCGAGGCCAGCACCATGGACGTATTCGTCGCGACATACGGGGTCAGCGAGTCGATCACCGCCTCCAGGTGGGGCAGGTCGCGGACGGCCACCTGGAGGATGTAGCTTTCCGCGCCGGTCACGCGATGGCACTCACGCACTTCCGGCACGCGCTGGGCCAAGGCGTTGAAGTGCGGCAGGCGGTCGCCCGGCACGGTGATCTTGATGAAGGCGCGCACCGGCAGGCCGACTTTCGCTGGGTCCACCATCGCGACATACCGGCTGATGACGCCCGACTCTTCCAGCCTGCGGACGCGCTCGGCCACGGCCGGGGTTGAAAGCGCGACCCTGCGGCCCAGCTCCGCGAAAGACAGGCGGGCATTGGCTTGCAGTTCGGAAAGGATCTTGTGGTCGAGCGAGTCGAGGATTTCCATAGGCCCTGCTTGAACAGCTTTTGACCAAACGATCGTAACGGAAGCATTGAAAAAACGAGTAAAAACCGCTGTCCCGCGGCTGTTTTCCCGCCTAAGCTCAAATGCATGCACACCGCCGCCGTCAGGCTCGCGCCTTTGCCTGTTCCACCGTCGCCGCCCGTGGGCTGCCCGGCCCAGCGGCGCTTGCGGGCCCTGGGCGAGGCGATCGGCAACACGCCCGTCTTCGCGGTCACGTACCGCTTTCGCGGGCGCGTCGGCACGGTGTACGCCAAAGCCGAGCACCTGAACCTGACCGGCTCCATCAAGGACCGCATGGCGCTCCACGTGCTCCGGACGGCGTACGCGAGCGGCGCGCTCCGCCCCGGAGACACGGTGGCCGAGGCCACCAGCGGCAACGCCGGTATCGCCTTTGCCGCGCTGGGCCGGGCGCTCGGGCACCCCGTGCGCATCTGCATGCCGGACTGGATGAGCCGCGAGCGCCGCGACCTTCTGCGCTCCCTCGGGGCGGAAATCACGCTGGTGTCGCGAGACGAGGGCGGGTTTCTGGGCTCGATCGCTCGGACCGGGCAGATGGCCGCCGCGGACGAGAGTGTCTTTTTGCCGCGGCAGTTTGAGAACGCCGCCAACATCGACGCGCACCGCCTGCACACTGCCCCGGAGCTGCTGGGGCAGCTGCGCGAACGGGGCGTGGCGCTGGGCGGGTTCGTCGCCGGGGTCGGCACGGGCGGCACCGCGATGGGTTTCGCGAGGGCTTTGCGGGGGCGCGCGGAGATCAAGGTCTGGGGCGTGGAACCGGCCGAGTCGCCTACCATGTCCACGGGGCACAAGGTCGGCTCGCATCGCATCCAGGGCATCTCCGATGAGTTCATCCCGGCGATCGTTCAACTGCGCGAGCTGGCCGGGGTGCTCGCAGTTTCCGACGGCGACTCGATTCTGATGGCGCGCAAACTCGCCTCCTCGCTCGGGCTCGGGCTCGGCATCTCCTCGGGCTGCAACTTCCTGGCAGCCGTGATGGCGGCCGACCGGGTACAGGGAGCAGTCGCGACCGTCTTCCCGGACGACAACAAGAAGTACCTGAGCACCGCGCTGCTCAACGAGGAGCCTGTGCGGGACGGATATGTTACGCCGGAGATCGAGCTGTTGGACCTGGACCTGCTGCCCCGGCCTAACCGGAGTTGAAGCACTCTTCGAGCGATTGTGGCTTTCTTGGATTTCATTCCGCGCGGTTTTTCTTGACGGAAAAGCCGCGTCGAGAGTGCTTCTTCGGTTTACATCGACTCAAAAAGCCGCTCTAAAATCCCGGGGGCGGCCCGCCGTCATGCCGGTGCCAGCCGCCAGGGCCCGGCTGCGGCTCATTCTCCCGCAGCTTGCGCCACTGGTCCGGCGTCAGCACGCCGCGCAAGCCCAGCAGCATGCGCGCGTTGGCTTTTTCGAGCTCAGCCCGCGCCTGGGCCACGCGGTCGATCTGCGCCAGCACCTGCGCCTCGTTGGGCTGTTCGGCATCGACCAGCGGCTGCATCGCCAGCTCTTCCTTCTGCACCGCCGCGCTCAGGTCGATCAGATGCGGGCGGTTCGCCTGGAAGACGGCGTCCATGCGCTTTTGCTGGTCCGGCGACAAGTTAAGCAGCTGGATGACCCCGGCGGACGTCCACCAGCGGCCCCGTCCCCCGCCGTGCCAGCCGCGCCCCAGGGGCGAGCGCCCGTGGAGGAA
>CAXTTW010000372.1:0-2895 GCA_964247255.1 uncultured Acidobacteriaceae bacterium | reverse complement strand
AGGCCGAGCGCAACGGCCTGAGCGAGGAAGTGGCGCGGGCCCGGCGGGCCGGCGTGGACTCCGGGCCGATCATGGACGAGGTGCGGCGGCTCAAGGCCGAAGGCGAAGCGCTGGAGCAGGCCGCGTCGGAGGCCGAGTCGGCGATGCAGGCACTGCTGGCCGGGCTGCCCAACTTGCCCGCCGCGGACGTTCCGCAGGGAGCGGACGAGACCGCGAATGTCGAGGTGAAGCGCTGGGGTACGGTTCCGTCGTTCGCGTTCGAGCCGCGCGGGCACTGGGAGCTCGGCGAAGCGCTCGGCGTCCTCGATTTACCTCGCGCCGCGAAGCTTTCCGGGGCGCGCTTTTCCGTGCTGACCGGCGCGGGCGCGCGCCTGGAGCGGGCTTTGGCGCAGTGGATGCTCGACGTGCAAACCCGCGAGCACGGCTACCTAGAGGTCGCGCCGCCGCTGATGGTCAACGGCAAGAGCTTGTTCGGCACCGGGCAGCTGCCGAAGTTCGCCGAGGACCTGTTCCGGTGCGGCGGCGAGTTCACAGGCGAGCTGGTGGACAACGATCACTGGCTGATCCCGACCGCCGAGGTGCCGCTGACGAACCTGCTGCGGGACGAAATCGTGGATTTGGAGCGGCTGCCGTTGTCGCTGACCGCGTGTACGCCGTGCTTCCGGTCGGAAGCCGGCTCCTACGGGCGCGACGTGCGGGGCATCATACGGCAGCACCAGTTCACCAAGGTGGAGCTGGTCAAGTTCGCGCGTCCGGAGGAGAGCGCGGAGGCGCACGAGCGCATGACGCGCGACGCGGAAACGATCCTGGAGCGTCTGGAGCTGCCGTACCGGCGCGTGCTGCTGTGCGCGGGGGACATGGGGTTTTCGGCGGCAAAGACCTACGACCTGGAAGTCTGGCTACCGGGGCAAAACGCGTACCGGGAGATTTCGTCCGTGTCGAACTGCGAGGCGTTTCAGGCGCGGCGGGCGAATATCCGCTGCCGCAACGCGCGCGGCAAAACCGAGTTCGTGCACACCTTGATCGGGTCGGGGCTGGCGGTTGGGCGCGCGTGGGTGGCGGTAGTGGAGAATGGTCAGCAGGCGGACGGGTCGGTGCGGGTGCCGGAGGCTTTGCGGCCGTACATGGGCGGCACCGAGACGATCGCGGCGGAAGCGGGAGTGAAGTGAACTTAATCAAGAGCTATATCTTCTGGAAGTACGAGCGGGGCAGCTTCCACTACGACGTGATGGTGACGCTGATCCTTCTGTTTATCTTCATGACGCCGCAGGTGTTCAACTTCCGGGACCATCCCGTGGCGGACAACCTGTCTCCCTCGACCATCCTGGTGAAGCCGACCACCTCCGGCCTTATCTACGAGGTGCCGGCCGACGAGGTACACCCGGCCACGGGCGTGCTTGCGCGCGGTATGGAAGCCCCACTCGCCCTGGCGATCGCGCCGGTGAGCGGGCCGGTGGTGATCGACCACTGGGACGAGCTGAAGGACGTGAGCGGGAAGGTAACGGCGTACAAGGTTTGGGCGCACCGGTGACTTTTTCGCGTGCGGCCCTGAACGAAAACGCGCAAAGTGCCGATAAGGAGAGTGCATGCGCTGGATTCTGATGGTGCTCTTGATGACGGGGGTGGCGCGGGCGCAGGATGCGCAACTCGCGAAGGTGCTCGCGCAGCTCGACGCGGCGTCCGCCAAGTTCCAAAGCGCGCAAGCCTCGTTCCAGTGGGACCAGGTGACGGTCGCGGTGGACGAGCATGACGTGCAGGCGGGGAACATCGCTTTCCAGCGCGGGGCCAAGGGCACGGCGATGGTGGCGCACGTGCTCACCGACAACGGCTCGCACGCGCCGAAGGACGTCTTGTTCAAGGGTGGCGTGCTGAAGCTGTACCAGCCGGGGATCAAGCAGGAGACCGACTTCAACACGGGCGCGAACCGGTCGCAGTTCGAGAGCTTCTCGACGCTCGGGTTCGGCGGCAGCGGCAAGGATCTCGAGGCGAACTGGACCGTGAGCTACGAGGGCACGGAGACCGTGGACGGGGTGTCCGTCGCGAAACTGGGGCTGGTGCCGAAGAACGCGGGGCCGAACCCGCTGTTCACCAAAGTGGAGATCTGGATCGACCCGTTGACGGCGACCTCGCGCAAGCAGGTCTTTACCGCGCCGGGCGGGGACAACCGGATCGCCACCTACACGAACATCGTGATGAACAAGGCCCCGGAAAGCGCATTCACGCTCAAGGTTCCGAGCGGGACGAATATCGTCCGGAAGTAAGCCGGGCGAGCGCGAGGCCGCCCAGAACCAGAACGATCGGGTAGCACTCGAGAGTGTAGCGGGGTTCCGGTGCTTCGATGGTCCAAAGCAGGGCGCAGCGGAGGAGGATGAAGGCCAGAAACACCCCGAGCAGCGGAGGCTTTTGCAACGCGCCCAGCACGGCCAGCCCGAGATAGGCGACGTTGAGGGCGGCGAAGGCAAAGGCGAGCAGCGTGTCCGTGCCTTCGGAGCCGTAGCGCCACCAGCGCAGGTCCATGTTGAACAGCTCGGTCCGGGGCCGGAACCACATATCGGCCAGCCGCAGCAGGGGGAGAGTAAAGAAAATCCGGATGGGATATGCGCGCTTGCGCTCGCTGGCCAGAGCGTCGAAGCGTGCGTCGAGCGCCGGGGTGATCGTCGTCTCGCGGTTGTAGTCGGCGAGCAGAGCGGCCGTGGCGCGGAACTGCGCGGGCGAGTCGAAGGCCCGGGCCGGGAGCGCGTCTAGGGCGATCGGCGCGTCGTCCGCCGCCCAGTACACCTCGGAGGTGCAGACCAGGTCGGCGCAGACGGTCTTGGTCCACCGCTGGAAGCCCGGGTTGGTCGGCTCGCCGGGATCGGTGGCGTAGCGCGGCGCGAGCGGCTGGAAGACGTGGAA
>CAXTTW010000371.1:0-2898 GCA_964247255.1 uncultured Acidobacteriaceae bacterium | reverse complement strand
TGCTCGCGCCGCCACAGCGCCGCCGCGTGGAGAGCCATGGCGCGGGCGCGTGGAAGGTCGTTTGCCGAGTGAAGAAGCGTTTCGGCGAGCGCGGCCGCTCCCTCGCCCACCAGCAGCCCCGCGCGCCCCTCGTCCAGCAGCTCGCGTTGTACGCGCATCTCCGGTGCCACCGGGATCGCGCCTTGCGCCATGGCCTCGACATAGGCCCATCCGTAGGATTCCTCGCGCGACGGCATGAGAAGGTAATGCGCGGACGCCATCAGAGCGAGGCAGCGGCTGTGCGGCAGTTCGCTGTGGGCGGTGATGCCCGGCAGCTTCGGAATCGCGACCGCGCCGTCCGCGAACTTCGAGACGATTGTGAGCCGGAAACGGCCGGGGGCGGCGGCCTGGAGCTTCGCATAGGCGGCCAGGATGTCCGGGAGCCGCTTGCGCCGGGCAGCCCGGCCGACGAACAAAAGCTCGATGACCGGGGGTGCCTGCCACTTCGCCTCGATCGCCTCCGGTGCGAGCCCGGTGGCCGGGATGAAAAAAGGGATCACGTGCACCGGCTTGCCCGGCGCGATCACCTCCTCGAAGACGCGCCGGTTCGACTCGGTGGTGACCACGATTGCGGCGGCCCGGCGGCTCGCTTCGCGCTTGAAGTCGATCTCCTCGGCGACTTCCGCCTCGGAGGCGCCGCGCCCGCGCAGCTTGGGGATGTCGGTCGGGCTCGCGATCCAGATCACGGGCAGCCGCGCGTTGGCCGGGTAGCGCTCGTAGGCCAGCACGGCGTCCGCCCCGGCCGCGTCCCCGTTCGCCATGCGGTAGAACTGCGACAGCCGGAACCCCCAGCGCGGGGGAATCGGAGCACTCGTCCGGCGGCGCAGCATGTACAGCGCCCAGCGGGCGTAGGTGGCGGCGTCGAAGCGCAGGCTCCGCGCCGTTTGGACCGTAAGACTCGCGCGATACCGGGGCAGCCCGGCGAGCCGCCCGTTGTAGACCCAGTCGCTGTCGCGGTGGCGGACCAACGGCAGCGGCCGCGGCGCGGGAAGGTAGATTACAGGCACACGGGCTCACTTTCGGCGGCTTGCCGGACAGCGGTATGGTCCGACGCGAGAAGCAGGCGGACGGTGATCCAGCTCGCCAGGCCGAGGAACAGGTCGGTCGCGAGGCTGGACCAGGCCGCCCCAAGCCAGGAGTAGCGGGGAATCAGGTAAAGGTTGAGCCCGACATTGCCGGCGGCCGCGATGGACTCGTACGCGAAGCGCCGGCGCTGGTGTCCGGAGCCCGACAGCGCATCGCCCGCGCTCAGGTGAAAGCAGCGAAACAGCGGCAGGAGGCACAGCCAGCGGATGGCCGCGACGCTGCCTGCGAAGCTCGCGCCGACCACCAGGGGCAAGAGCGGAGCGCCCAGAAACAGCACGGCCGAGCCGGCCCCGCCCAGCAGGACGGTTTTCTTGAGAATGGCCCGGCCCAGCGAGGCCGCCGGAGCGAGCCCGCCGGCCCCGGCCCGGCAAAAGCGCGCGTAGGCGGCAGAGTGCACCGAGCGGATTGGCAGGGTCGCCATCTCGATCACCCGGTAGCCCATCGAGTACACGCCGTTGGCCACCGTCATGCCGTAGTGGCCGAGCATGAGCTTGTCCACGTCGTTGAAGATGGAGGTGTTGGAGCCGGAAAGGGCGAAAAGCAGGCCCTCGCCGGTGCGGGCGCGGAGCAGGCCGGGCGTGAGCGACGGCTTTCCGAATTTAGTCGTCACCAACGCGAGGGCAGCCGCGGTGCCGGCGAGGGACACGCACAGCGAGGCCGAGGCCCACACGCGGGCGGTGGCATGGTGGAGAAAAAAGAAAAGCGCGGCCGCGGTAAGGAAGCGCAGGGCGTTGGTGCTGAAGGCGACCAGCGCCGAGAAGCGCATCTGCTCGAAGGCCTGGAAGACCCGGCTCGCGCCCAGGGTGAGCTGCGCGAAAACGCACTCGCCGAGCGCGAGAAACAGCACGGTGGCCAGGTCGACGCCCCGGAGAAAGCGCGGCGCGAGCAGGAGCAGGAGGGTCACCACGGCCGAGCCGCCCAGGAGCGAAGACAAGAGCACGTGGCCCCAGTAGGCGCGGAAACGCGCGTGGTCCGGGCTGACGTGGCGCAGGAGCACGAAGCCGGACCCGAGCGAGGAGTACTGGCCGGCCAGCGCGACCAGGGCCGTGATGCCCGCGAGCAAGCCGTACTGCCGGACGCCCAGCAGACGCGCGAGCACCGCGAAGTAGCCGACCTGCACCGCTAGCGAGCCGATCTGCCCGCCCATGAGCCAGGAGGCGTTGGCGCGGAGGGAGCTGGGCTGGGGCTGCATCAGGAAAGCTCCGGGACGGCCGTGAACAAGACGCGCGCTGGGGCCGGTGCCCCTACGGGCTCCCGCGCCGCCGCGCGCAGCCCGTAGCAGGCCGTGAGGAACAGCACCCAGCCCAGGTGCTTCGGGTCGAGCAGCGAGGTTTCGTCCGTGTTGTAGGCGAGCGTGAGCAGGACCAACGCCGCGTAGCACTGGATGTCAGGCCGGGCGCGCAGATCGAGCCGGCGGAGCGCGTCGCAGAACGCCAGGACCACGAGCAGGAGAACCAGCGCGAGCCCGGCCGCGCCGAGCTGGAGGAAGGTGTCCAGGAAGCCGCTCTGCGCCTGGCCGTAAATGTTGCCGACCGCGAGGGCCACATTGGCCGACTCGCCCGTGAGTCCCCGCCAAAAGCCTTGGTAGCCGTAGCCGAGCCAGGGGTGTTTGGCGATCGAATCCAGCACCGCCGACCAGAGCATGGTGCGCCCGGTCAGGGTCGTGTCCTTTTGGACGAGGGCCAGAAGGACTTCCCGGTAGGTGTAGAGCAGGGCCGCGAACGCCGCGGCGAGGCCGGCGGCGGCCCCGGCCAGCGCGAACAGATCCACCCG
>CAXTTW010000370.1:0-2907 GCA_964247255.1 uncultured Acidobacteriaceae bacterium | reverse complement strand
GCTCGGGCATCGCCGGGCTCGCGTTCATCCCCGGAGGGGACGCGGTGGTGGCGACCGGCGGGGCGCTGTTCACGCTGCCGCTGGGGGTGGAGGGGCTGCGGCTGTTCTGATAAAAGCCGTTGAAGCACAGCAAAGCGGAGAGCACGGTGAAGCAGTGAGAAATCGTGTTGGCGGATGCGTTCATCCCGGAGCTGACGGCGCTGCCCAGGGCGGTTCGCATTGAGTTTGCCGCCCAAACGGATTGAGTCAAGCTCTATGGTCCACTTGCTGCCCGGCCCCACATCGATACTCTCAAGGGCTTGCGATACGTCAACATGAAAGAGCTTCGACTGGACGCAGCGGATGAAGTCTGGCGGTTTGCCTTCGCTTTTGACCCTCGGCGAAGAGCGATCGTGCTTGTCGCCGGGGACAAATCAGGGATCGCGGAGAACGCTTCTACAAACAGTTGGTTAAGACTGCCGACCAGAGATTGACAGAGCACTTGCAAACGCTCGAAACGAGCAAACCCGAAGAAAGCCGAAGAGATGAGGACGCTTGAAGAAGTTATCGCCGAACTGCCGGAAGACGAACAGCGCGAGATCGCGCGGCGCAGCGCCGAAATCCCTGCCGCAGAGACGACGATGGACGGACTTCGGAAGGCGCACAAGCTGACTCTGTCCAAGCTGGCGAGAAAGCTCGATGTGAGTCGGGAGTAGATCGCGAGCAGCGAACAGCAAGCCGATCTCCACATCGCCACGCTTCGGCGCTCAGTCGAGCGGCTGGGTGGCAAGCTGACGCTCCTTGCCGAGTTCCCCGGTGGAGCGCCCGTCGCGATCGACGGCTTCCGCACGATCGCGGACTCCGGACCAGTCGAGGAACAGCCAGAAGCGACCACCCAGCGCAAGCGGTCAAGGAAAATCACCATGCCCGGAATCGCGCCAGTACACAGCAGCACCGCAATTGCTCTACAGTCCTAAGAATGAACTGTGACATCATCGCGGTCGGCTCGGAGCTCTTGACGCCCTACCGCCAGGACACCAACTCGCTGTATTTGACAGCCCAGCTTAACCAGTTGGGCGTACGCGTTTCCGCCAAGACCATCGTCGGCGACCGGCGCGAGCACCTCGTGGGCGCGGTGCACCACGCGCTGGGCCGGGCCGACATCGTCATCGTGATGGGCGGCCTGGGGCCGACCGAGGACGACCTGACGCGCGAGTCGGTCTCTGAAGCGCTCGGCGTGCGGCTCAAGCGCAACCAGGAGATTGTAGCTGCCTTGTACGCGCGCTTCGCGGCCCGGCGCATCGCCATCACCGAAAACAACACCAAGCAGGGCGACGTGCTCGAAGGCGCGGAGCCCCTTGCGAACTCAGCCGGCACCGCGCCGGGCCAGTGGCTCGACACGGCGTACCGCGACCATCGCAAGCTGGTTGTACTGCTGCCCGGCCCGCCCGGCGAGCTGAAGCCCATGTGGGAGGCCGAGGTGCTGCCCCGGCTCAAGGACGCGATCCCCGAGCGGTTTTTCGCGAGCCGCACGCTCAAGGCCGCGATGATCGGCGAATCGGCCTGCGACGCGCGCATCGCGCCCATCTACCGTCAGTATCCCGACGTCGAAACAACGATCCTGGCGCACCTGGGCGACATCCAGCTCAACCTGATCGCGACCAAGCCCACGCTCGAACAAGCACAAGCGCGGGTGGACGCGCTGGCCGACGCGATCGAAGCCGAGCTCGGCGAGGTCGTGTATTCAACCAAAGGCGAGACCCTGGAGCGCATCGTGCTGTACCAGCTGGAGCTCGCGAACGCGACCCTCGCGACCGCGGAAAGCTGCACGGGCGGCATGGTGGCCGAGCGGCTTACCGGCGTCCCGGGCTCCTCGCGGGCCTTTCTGGGCGGCGCGGTGGTGTACTCGAACGAGCTCAAAACGCTGTTCGCCGGGGTCGCGCCGCAGGTCATCGCGGCCAACGGCGCGGTAAGCCGCGATGTGGCTTCCGCGCTCGCGACCGGCATTCGCGGCGAAACCGGCGCGACCTACGGGGTCGGCATCACCGGCATCGCCGGGCCGTCCGGCGGCACCGACGATAAACCAGTCGGCCTGGTCTACATCGCGGTTTCCGACGGCGTCGAGACCGACGTCGAGGAAAAGCGCTTCCAGGGCGACCGGGACCGCATCCGCCAGCACGCCTCGCAGGCGGCGCTGGACCTTTTGCGCAAGCGCCTTCTGCGGCACAAATGAGGCTGCTCGGAGTCACGATCGTGGCTGCGCTCGGGGCGTACCTGCTCGGCTCCATTCCCTGGGGATACTTGCTGGTGCGCTTGTTTCGCAAGGAGGACATCCGCGCCACCGGCTCGGGCAACATCGGGGCCACCAACGTGGTCCGCTCGGGCGCGAAAGGGTTGGGCGCGCTCACGTTTCTGCTCGACGCGGCGAAGGGCTGGGCCGCCGTGGCGGTGGCGGCGCACTTTCTCGGACCCCGGACGGCGGCGCTCGCCGCCATGTGCGCGCTCGTGGGCCATATCTACCCCGTGTGGTTGGGCTTCAAAGGCGGCAAGGGCGTAGCGACCGCCTTCGGAGTCTTCCTCGCGCTTGCTTGGCCGATCGCGCTGGCTTCGCTCGGCGTGTTCATCCTGTCGGTCGCGGCGTTCCGCATCGTCTCGCTCGCGTCCATTCTGGGGGCCGTCGTGATTCCGGTGCTCGCGTTCGCGCTGCCGCCCCACGCGGGGCGCGGCTGGGCCGTTCTCGCCGCGTTTATCGCGGGTCCTTCGCTCGTCATCCTCAAGCACCGTGCCAACATCGGCCGGCTGCTCGCGGGCACCGAGTACCGCTTCGGAGCGAAGCGCCCGCCGGCGGCGGCGGCATGAGTCACGCCGGTGCGTCCGTGAGCCGCGTCGCGGTCCTCGGCGCGGGCGCCTATCGCCCGCCGGTGCGTC
>CAXTTW010000369.1:0-2933 GCA_964247255.1 uncultured Acidobacteriaceae bacterium | reverse complement strand
CCATAACCGGCAGCGAGCAGGTGCTCGCTCACCGCGATGAAGTCAGTAAACGTGTTCATTTTCGCCCCAAGCCGCCCCGCGTCGTGCCAGGGCTTGCCCAGGTCGCCCCCGCCTCGAATGTGCGCGTACGCCAGCACAAACCCGCGGTCCAGCAGCGCGAGCCGGTTGGAGCTGAACCCGAGCGGCAGTGAGTACCCGTAGGATCCGTAGCCGTAGACGTGCAGGGGAGCCTCACGCAAAGCAGTACCGCGCCTGTACACCAGCGAAACCGGCACGCGCACCCCATCCGGCGCGACCGCCTCGATGCGCTCCGAAGCATAGAGCGCCCGGTCAAACCCGCCCGGCACTTCCTGCTCCTTTTTGAGCTCAGACACTCCTGTCCGCACGTCGTAGTCGAAGACCGACGCAGGCGTGACCAGCGACTGGTACGCGTAGCGCAGGGTGTCCGTTTCGAACTCGCGGTTCGAACTCAGGTGGACGCTGTAGGCGGGCTCGGGAAAGGCGATCTCGCTTTCCTGCTCCACCTCCGCTCCCTGCCCGGCAAAGTGCAGCACCCGCAAGTGCTCCAGCCCGCCCCGCCGCTCGCTTGCAACGGCAAAGCCGGAGAACAACGAAACATCCTCAAGCATCACGTCCTCCCGGTGCGGGAGGACCTCCGTCCAATCACCCGGCAAGGAAACCGGCGCGGTCACCAGCCGGAAGTTCCGACCCCTATCGTTCACCCGGATGTACAGCAGCCCATGCCGGTGGTCGGGGTAGTACTCGATCTCGTCCCGGCGGGGCGCAATCAGCGCCGGTTCCCCTAGAGGCTGGTCCGCCCGCAGCAAACGCGCCTCGCTCGCCGTATGGCTCGCGCTCTCGACGACGATGTACACCCCGTCTCGCGTGCGCCCCGCGCCCAGATTGAAGCGCTCGTCGGGCTCTTCCAGCACCAAGACATCGTCGGCTACCGGCGTCCCGAGCACGTGCCGGTAGAGCCGGTACTGCCGCTTTTGCTCCTCGTCCTCGACTGTGTAGAACAGCGTCCGGTTGTCCGCCGCCCACACGATCGACCCCACCCGCTCCACCGTCTCCGGCAGTAGCTCGCCGTTCCGCAAATCCTTGACGTGCAGCGTGTACTGCCGGAATCCGGTCGTATCGGACGAGTACGCCAGCAGGGTGCCGTCGTCGGACACGTCCATCCCGCCGACCGCCATGAAGCTCTGCCCCTCGGCAAGCTTCTCCACGTCCAGGATCACCGCTTCCGGTGCGCTCTCGTAGTCCTCAGCCGAGCCGCGCTTGCGGCAGTAGGCCGGGTATTGCGAGCCCTCGGTCGTCCGTGCGTAGTACCAGTACTCGCCTTCGCGCGCCGGCACGCTCACGTCGGTCTGCTTGATGTGCGAGAGCATCTCCTCGTAGAGCTGCTCCTGCAAGGGCTTGGTCGGCTCCATCACCGCGTCCGTGTACGCGTTTTCGGCGCGCAGGTAATCCAGGACTTCCTCCGATTCCTTCTCGCGCAGCCACGCGTAGTCGTCCTGGAGCGTGTGCCCGTGCAGGGTGGTGGTTTTCGGTTCACGGCGGGCGACAGGGGCCTGGGCAAGCGTCATGCCCTCAGCATACCGCCCGCCGCGCGCCCGCTCCGGGCAACGCTTTCGGCCCAAACAGCGCCTTATGCAGGAGAGGGATTGATTATGCGACAGCTTTCTCGCACCATGACGGTTTTGGCGGCAGTGGCGTCCACGCTCGGGCTCGGCACCGCGCTCGCGCAGGGCAGCCTGGGGTCGGCGGCGCAGAGCGGGGTGGGTTCCGCTGCCTCGCAAACGCGCAACGCGGCCAATGGCATCGGCAATGCGGCGGGCAACGCGACTGGGTTGGGCAGCCCGAACCAGGCTTCCGCGCAAGACAAGGACTTCCTGAAGAACGCTGCCCAGGGCAGCAACTTCGAGATCGAGGCCGCGCAGCTCGCGCTCCAAAAGAGCAGCGACGACGGCGTGAAGAAGTTCGCCCAGATGATGATCGACGACCACACCAAGCTCAACGAGCAGATGAAGCCGGTGGCCGCCGAGGCCGGCGTCACGCCACCCACGGGCATCTCGAAGAAGGACGAGAAGCTGATCGCCCAGCTCAAGGCCGCGAGCGGCCCCGCGTTCGACAAGCGGTATATCGACATCATGGTCGCCGACCACTCGGCGGACTTGAAGGAGTTTAAGAACGAGGCGAGCGGCGGCCAGCTGGCGAGCGAGAAGTCGGCCGCGAGCCAGGCCACGCCCATCGTGGATCACCACTTACAGGACGCGAAGGCTCTGGCGAAGTCGCACTCGACCGACAAGCCGATGAGTGGCTCGCCCTCCAGCAACGGCTGATAAGAATGCAGTCGCGCGATTCCAAAGAAGCGCCCTATCTTTGGGGCGCTTCTTCGTTTGTCGTTCGCATCCGTACAATAAGGCTGAATGCGTTTACGCTGGCTCAGTTTTATCGTTCTATCCACGATAGTTTGGACGGCGGGAGCGCAGGCGGTCCGAGATCTCCCGCGCCCGACCGATTACGTCAGCGATAACGCCCACGTCCTGTCCGCGGAAACCACGGACCATCTCAACCGCCTGTGCGGGGCGCTCGACCGCCAGGCCCACGCGCAATTAGCCGTGGTTACGGTCAAGGACACGGATGGCGAGCCGATCGCGGACTATGCCGTCGAGCTCGAGGACGCCTGGAAGGTAGGGGCAAAGGGCACGGACCGCGGCGTGATTCTTCTGGTTTCGATCAGCGACCGCAAATGGTTCATCGCGACCGGCTATGGGCTTGAAGGGGTGCTCACGGATGAGCGCTCCGGCCTGATCGGCCGGCAGATGCAGCCGTACCTGCGCGTCAGCCAAAACGACGAAGGCCTCACTGTCGGGGCCGAGGGCATCGCGGGCCTGATCGCGCGGGACGCGGGCGTGCAGCTGCAGGAGCGC
>CAXTTW010000368.1:0-2940 GCA_964247255.1 uncultured Acidobacteriaceae bacterium | reverse complement strand
ACCGAGCGGTACACCCACCTGACCCTGGGTCAGGTGGCGGCGGTGTATGACCGGACGCATCCCCGGGCAAAGTGAGCGGAGGCTGTGCGCCCCCTCGCCGGCCTGCTATTACCGTCCCGACCGGGTCCCTATGAGGAGCGAAGCGACGAAGGATCTGCTTGTATGCCGGCGAGGAGAAAAAGCGGATCCTTCGCTGCGCTCAGGATGCCCCTTTCTCCATTGGGTTTAGGGGAACAGACAAGTGAGCAACCGATGAGTGTAGGGGCACCAGACAAGTGAGCAGCCGAACGCCGTCTCGCCTGCCTGCTCCGGTATGCTGGGACGCTTGCGACAATCGACCTGACCGAGGAAGTTCGCCATGGCCCGTCCCGCGTTGTTCCTGCTTTCCCTCTTCATTCCGGCGACCGCGCTCGCGCAAACCACAGTCCCGCAAATCGACACGAGCACCGTCACCGCCGACGGCACCGCCCACATCACTCGCGTCGTTCCGCTGCCGACGATCCTGAGCTCCGAAGCGCGCGCCGCCCTGGCCAAACCCGGCGACGACAAGACCGGGCTCGATCCGGATGTGCTGCGCCGCAGGGCTGCCACGCAGAAGTGGCAGGACGGGGCAGGGAAGCAGTCTGCGGCGGTGTACCCGGTCAGGATCACGGAAAGCAAGGTGGCCGGGGTGGCTGTTCGTATCGTCGATCCGTTGCCCGAGGCTCTGACCGGTCCGGTGAGCGGCCCCGGCTCCGGCGGTGCCCCGTTCCGTTATTCAGCGCTGACCGGTGCTCCCCCGCATGTAGGCCCGATCGCGCGCGATCCCGTCCACCCCGACCGCGTCCTGATCGACCTTCACGGCGGCGGCTTCGACTCCGACTCGGGCTCGCTCACCGAATCCATTCCGATCGCGAATCTGACCCGTACCCGCGTCGTTTCAGTCCTCTACCGGCTGGCTCCGGAGCACCCCTACCCCGCCGCGGTCGAAGATACTGTGGCGGTCTACCGGGAGCTGCTCAAAACCTACAAGCCTGGCAAAATTGCCATTTACGGCACCTCCGCAGGGGCCATTCTGACGGCCGAGGTCGCGGCGCGGCTCAAGCAAACAGGCTTGCCCGAGCCCGGCGCGCTCGGCATCTTTTCAGGCTTCGGCGACGTGCTGCACACGACCGACTCGACCGCGCTCTACACGCTCAGGGGCTTCACCGGCCCGCTCCAGCCGCCCGCCGAACCCTTCAAGAGCCCGATCCCGCTCTACTTCCGCGACGCTCCGCCCAGCGATCCTGTCATCTCGCCCAACCTCGGCGACCTCCACGGCTTGCCGCCGACGCTGTTCGTCTCGAGCAGCCGCGATCTGCTGCTCTCCGCCACGACAAACATGGAACGCGCCTGGCGACGGGACGGCGTGCCGACGCAGATGACGATCTTCGACGGGCTCGCGCATGCCTTTTGGAACGATGTGAGCCTGCCCGAGTCGCGGGAGGCGTATGCGGTCATGGCGCGGTTTTTCGTGGAGCAGATGGGTCAGCTGCGACGCTGATTACAAGGGCAGCATCGGTGCGTTCGTGTAGTCGAGCATCTCGCGATCAGACGTGACGAGCGTCATACCCTCCACCATTGCCTGCGCGATCAGGATGCGATCGAACGGGTCGCCGTGGATGCGTGGTAACTGATTCACG
Source organism: uncultured Acidobacteriaceae bacterium (assembly GCA_964247255.1). GTDB lineage: Bacteria > Acidobacteriota > Terriglobia > Terriglobales > Acidobacteriaceae > EB88. Next base: position 1,279 of record CAXTTW010000368.1, on the reverse strand, counting down.
GCAAGGGTGTGTTCAGCGGTGATCGATAGTTCCCTAAAACCGTTCTCCTGGAGGAGAACACGAAAGGCGAACGGATTGATGCGCAAAGAGCGTCGAGTGCCGTTTTTGATCGTGATTTCCCAAAGCGCGGTTACGCTGTAGCTGAGCTCGTTGTGAATATCAGCCAGCAGGAGGCGGATCGGCTTAGAGACTTTCTCCGGCTGAACCGCCACCGCTATGACCGCATTGGTGTCGAGCAAAAGCTTCACTTCGCTTGACCTTGTTCGGCTTGTGCGCGGGCCAACGCGTCCATTGCTTGTGAAAGCTCAGGGTCTTCGGCATTGAAGAGAGCTTCGATCTCCTTATCGAGCGCCGGATCGAAGAACTCGTCGGGCACCGGAGGCATCTTGCCGATGCCGAAACCCAGCCGCCGCATTTTCGGCTTTTGCTCTTCGATCGGTTCGACCTTGACCAGCGGCTTGCCCGCCCGCGCGATTACGAACGGCTCGCCCGCTGCGGCCGCCGCCACCAGCTTCGACAGGTGGGTCTTCGCTTCGTGCATGTTCACCGTTTTCATGCCTTCACTCCAGTGGACTAAGTGTATGGACTAACCCCGGCCCCAGCAAGCGAAATCCCAAGCATTTACACTGGAGGTGACAGGGGATTCACGCAGTGATCGGTGGCACACTCACAAAGATTTTCGGCACCAGCAATGAACGCGCGGTCAAGCGCCTGATGCCCGTCGTCCAGGAGATCGCGGCGTTTGAGCCCGCGCTCCAGGCGCTCTCGGACGAGGAGCTCCGGGCGAAGACCGCCCAGTTCAAGGCGCGCATCGCCGCGGCGGTCGAGCCGGTCGCCAACGACGGCGAGGAGGCGGTCGCCGCGGCGGAAAAACGGGCGCTCGACGACCTGCTGCCGGAAGCCTTTGCCACTGTCCGCGAGGCCGGCCGGCGCGTGGTCAACATGCGGCACTTCGACGTGCAGATGATCGGCGGCATGGTGCTGCACCAGGGCAAGATCGCCGAAATGCGCACCGGCGAGGGCAAAACGCTGGTCGCCACCGCCCCCTGCTACCTGAACGCGCTAGCCGGGCGCGGCGTCCATGTCGTCACCGTCAACGACTACCTGGCCAAGCGCGACGCCGAGTGGATGGGCAAGATCTATGAGTTTCTGGGCCTGACGGTGGGGGTCATCGTCCACGACCTGGACGACGCGCAGCGCCGCGCCGCCTATGCCGCCGACATTACCTACGGCACCAACAACGAGTTCGGCTTCGACTACCTGCGCGACAACATGAAGT
>CAXTTW010000367.1:0-2961 GCA_964247255.1 uncultured Acidobacteriaceae bacterium | reverse complement strand
GATCTATTCGGTCGACCCGGAGTTCTCCGACGAGGCGCGCCGGCAGAAGTACCAGGGCGTGGTGGTGCTTTCGATCATCGTGGACGCACAGGGCCAGCCCCAGCGCATCCGCGTAGTCCGGCACCTGGGCCTGGGTCTGGACGAAAAGGCGCTCGAAGCAGTGCGGCAGTACAAGTTCAAGCCCGCGATGGCCGGCGGCAAGCCGGTGCCGGTCGAGATCAATATCGAGGTCAATTTCCAGCTGTTCTGAGACGGGTCCGGCAGAAGCGGGCGGCTTCTTCTTACTGTTCAGCGGAACCTGAGTAAAGCGGTGGATACGCTGCCGGGCAGCGAGAGTTCGCCGCCACGGAACCAATCTTCAGATTACCCCTCCCGCTCTCCATCTTCGTGGAAGCCGTGAAGGGTTCCGAAGATGAACGTACGTGGTATCCTCGCGTCATACGCTCAGGGCAGTGAATATACCTAAACACGTGAGGAGCACAGGATAGCCGTGCTGGCAGCCGCCAAAAAAACCGATATTATCTCCCGCTTTCGTACCCATGAGAGCGACACCGGAAGCCCCGAAGTGCAGATCGCCATTTTGAGCGAGCGCATCGGCGAGCTGACTCAACACTTCAATACGCACGCCAAGGACCACAGCTCGCGCCGCGGGCTTCTCATGCTGGTCTCCAAGCGCCGCCGCCTGCTGGACTACCTGAAGCTGAACGATACGGACCGCTACCGCGAAGTGATCGGCCGGCTCGGCATCCGCAAGTAAACGCCTGTTTGCTCGTGAACGCGACGAGCGGTAGGAGCCCGAGGCTCCCGCTCTCGCCACGCTCCCGCCCCACCTCTTCCCGCGCGGTCTCGAGCTTTCGAACAGCTCCCGCGCTACCACTGAACCGAGGTCCCCATGAAACAAGAAGTAATCGTCGAGCTGGCCGGCGGCAAGCGCCTTACGTTTGAAACCGGCCGCATGGCCAAGCAGGCTCCCGGCGCGGCGCTCGTGTCGCAGGGCGACTCCGTCGTCCTGGCCACTGCTGTCGCCTCCCCCGAGCCGAAGGAAAATGTCGATTTTTTCCCGCTCACCGTCGACTACCGTGAGTACGCCTACGCCGGCGGACGCATCCCCGGCGGCTTCATCAAGCGCGAGGGCCGCCCCTCCGAAAAGGAGATCCTGACCTCGCGCCAGATCGACCGGCCCATCCGCCCGCTGTTTCCGGAGGCCTTCCGCAACGAGACACAGGTGATCGCGCTGGTATTCTCGGCCGACAAGGAAAACGACCCGGACATCATCGGCATCAACGCGGCCTCGGCGGCGCTGGCGCTTTCGGACATTCCGTTCAACGGACCCGTGGGCGCGGTGCGCGTGGGCTATGTCGGCGGCGAGTACGTCATTAACCCAACCTACGCCGAGCGCAAGGAGTCGACGCTCAACATCACGGTAGTGGGCACGGCGGACGGCATCGTCATGGTCGAGTCCGGGGCACAGGGCATTTCGGAGGATATCGTGCTGGGCGCGATCGACTTCGCGCACGCCGAGATCAAGAAGATTGTCGCGAAGATCGAGGAACTCGTAGGCCTGGCCGGGAAGCCGAAGCGGCAGGTTCCCGCGGCCGAGCACGACGCCGCCTACTTCGAGCAGCTGCAGGCCAAGGCCGGCGACCGGCTCCGGGATGCGCTCGACACGGCGAAGCACGCGAAAACCGAAAGCTACTCGTTGGTCAAGTCCATCAAGGACGAGCTCCAGGCCGAGATCAAGCAGCTCCCCGACGGTGAGCAGGGCGTGGCCAAGAAGAAGCTGTCGCACTACTACGAGCTCTTGCGCGAGCAGATCTTCCGCCAGCAGGTGACCAAGGACCGCATCCGGCCTGACCGGCGCGCGTTTGACCAGATTCGGCCGATCTCGATCGAGACTTCCGTCCTGCCGCGCACCCACGGCTCGGCGCTGTTTACCCGCGGCGAAACGCAGGCTTTGGTGACCTGCACGCTGGGCACGGGCGACGACGCGCAGCGGCTGGAGAGCTACGAGGGCGAGCACAAGAAGAAGTTCATGCTGCACTATAACTTCCCGCCGTTCTCGGTTGGCGAGACCGGCCGCATGACCGGCACGGGCCGCCGCGAGGTGGGTCATGGCGCGCTGGCGGAGCGGGCGATCGCCGCCGTGCTGCCGTCCGAAGCCGATTCGCCGTACGCCTACCGCATCGTGTCCGACATCCTGGAGTCGAACGGTTCCTCCTCGATGGCCTCGGTCTGCGGCGCATCGCTCGCGTTAATGGATGCCGGCGTCAACCTCAAGGGCGCGGTCGCGGGCATCGCCATGGGTCTGGTGAAGGAGGGCGACGACTACGCCATCCTGACCGACATCGCCGGCGCGGAAGACCACTACGGCGATATGGACTTCAAGGTCGCCGGCACACGCGAAGGCATCACCGCGCTGCAGATGGACATCAAGATCGGCGGCATCACCTCGGCCATCATGCGCGAGGCGATGGAGCAGGCCCGGCGCGGGCGGTTGTTCCTGCTCGACATCATGGACGAGCACCTGGCTTCAGGCCGCACGGTCCAAAGCAAGCACGCTCCGCAGATCAAGACACTGCAAATTCCCGTCGACAAAATTCGCGACCTGATCGGGCCCGGCGGCAAAGTCATCCGCGGCATCATTGAGCAGACCGGCGTCAAGATCGACGTCGAGGACACGGGGCGGGTGAACGTCGCCTCCTCCGACGCGGACGGCTTGGCCAAGGCGCTCGAGATCATCAACAACCTGACCGCCGTGCCGGAGATCGGGAAGACCTATCTCGGCAAGGTGGTGCGCCTCGCGGAGTTCGGCGCGTTCGTCGAGCTGTTCCCCGGCACCGACGGCCTGCTCCATGTCTCCGAGATCGCGGAGCACCGCGTCAAGGAGGTCAAGGACGAGCTGAAGGAAGGCGACCAGATCATGGTCAAGGTACTCGGCATCGAGGGCAACCGCATCAAGCT
>CAXTTW010000366.1:0-2979 GCA_964247255.1 uncultured Acidobacteriaceae bacterium | reverse complement strand
CCCAAGAGGAGACCGGCGAAACCGTCGCACCAGCCAACTTCAACGGGCCCGCCCAGACCGTCATCTCCGGAACCGTGGCCGGGGTGGAGCGCGCCGGGGCGCTCGCGAAAGAGGCCGGTGCGACGCGGGTTCTGCCGCTGCCGGTCAGCGCGCCCTTCCACTGCGGGTTGATGCGCCTGGCGGAGGAGCGGCTCGCGCCCCTTCTGGCCGCGCTTCCGTTCCACGATGCGGCCATACCCGTCGTCCCCAACGTGCTGGCGGCGCCTGAATACTCCGGCCCGGCCCTGCGGCGGGCGCTGGTTCACCAGGTGACCGGCTCGGTGCGCTGGGTGGAGTCCGTAGAAGTCATACGCGACCGCTTCGCGCCCTCGGCCTGGGTCGAGGTAGGCCCGGGCAAGGTGCTCGGCGGACTGCTGCGTCAGATCGACCGCAACCAAACCATGCTCAACGTCGAGGATGCCGCGAGCCTCGACCTGACCCTTGCCGCGCTCGAGAAAGTAGCCCAGCCCGCATGAAGCCCATCGCAGAGATCGCCGCCAAACTCGGCGTGCCCGAACAGTATCTGGAGCCGCTGGGCCGATACGGGGCCAAGGTAAGGCTCGGGCTGCTCAAAGACCCGGCATTCCCCCGCAAGGGTAAGCTGATTTTGGTCACCGCGACCACCCCGACCGTTTCCGGCGAGGGCAAGACCGTGACCTCGATCGGCTTGACGCAGGGGCTGGAGCTGGTGCTGCGAGGGACGGGCAAGCGGGTGGTGCTGACCTCGCGCGAGCCCTCGCTGGGCCCTGTGTTCGGCATGAAGGGCGGCGCGGCGGGCGGCGGGCGCTCGCAGGTGGAGCCGAGCGAGAAGATCAACCTCCATTTCCACGGGGACTTTCACGCGATCACTTCCGCGCACAATCTGCTTTCGGCCTTGCTGGACGCGCACATCTTCCACGGCAATGACCTGGAAATTGACCCGGCGACGGTGGTGTGGCCGCGGGCGCTCGATATGAACGACCGGGGGCTTCGGCGCGTCACGACCAGCGTGGCCAGGCCGAAGAAAGACGGGAGCGCGCCGCGCGAGGGCTCGAACCAGCCGGCCGGGTTCGTCATCACGGCAGCTTCGGAGGTCATGGCGATTCTCGCGCTGGCGCGGGACCGCGAGGATTTGCGGGAGCGCCTGGGGCGCATCGTCGTTGGGGAAAATCGGGCGGGCGAGCCGGTGCGCGCGCGCGACCTCGACGCGGTGGGGCCGATGATGGCGCTGCTGGCCGAGGCGATCGAGCCGAACCTGGTCCAGACGACCGAAGGAACCCCGGCGTTCGTCCACGCGGGCCCGTTCGCGAATATCGCGCACGGAACCTCCAGCGTGGTTTCGCAGGAGATGGGGCTGCGCCTGGCCGACTACGCGGTGAACGAGTGCGGGTTCGCGTCAGACCTGGGCCTGGAAAAGTACATGGACATCGTGACGAGCGAGGCCGGGATCGCGCCGGCGGCGGCGGTGCTGGTGACCACCGCGCAAAGCCTCAAGAACCAGGGCGGGGGTACGCTCGAAGCCGGGTTCGCGAACCTGGGGAAGCACGTGGCGATTCTTCAAGGGTTCGGGCTGCCGGTGGTAGTCGCGATCAACCACTTCCCGGCGGATACGGACGAGGAGCTGGCGCGGCTGAAGGCTTGGTGCGACGAGCGCGGGCTGCCGAACGCCTTTACCGAAGCCTTTACGCGCGGGGCGGAGGGCGCGGCGGACCTGGCGCGCGCGGTGCTGGCGGTCTGCGATGGACCCGCGCCGGTACTCACGCCGGCGTACGAGCTGGGGCAGACGCTCGAAGACAAGATTGAGGCGGTCGCGACGAAGGTCTATGGCGCGGACGGGGTGGACTACTCCGACGCGGCACGGACGGCGTTGCGGCGGTTTGAGGGCTGGGGTTTCGGAGGGGTGCCGGTGTGCATCGCCAAAACGCAGTACTCGCTCTCGGACGACCCGAAGCTGCCCGGCGCGCCCACGGGCTGGCGTCTGCGTGTGAACGGGGCCTCGCTGTCGGCTGGCGCCGGCTTCGTCGTGATTATCGCCGGGAGCATGATGCTGATGCCCGGGCTGCCGAAGAGCTCGCGCGCCATGGGCATCGATGTCGACGCGGACGGGGAGATCGTGGGGCTGCGCTGAATCTATGTCGAATGTGATTTACGTCCTGGCGGGCGTGTACATCATCGCGATGGGGTATTTCCTGAAGACCACGCCCGGCGAGTCGGGGCCGTACCAGGCCGGCGACGAGCGGGTAAAGCAGGAAGCGACGCCGCTCAAGCGCATCGTGGTCGTCGCGTTCGGCCTCTTGCTGTTGGTGTACGGGGTGTTCAAGCTGGTCGATGCGCGGGCTCACCCTGAGTACCGAAAAGCCGCCGCGGTCGCCGAAAGGAAGTGAGCCAACCATGCCGTATCTGCTGAAGTCCGAGCCCGACAAGTACTCTTTCGACGACTTGGTTCGCGAGGGCGAGACGGTGTGGGACGGGATCAAGAACGCGCAGGCGCTCAACTCGCTCGCGGGAATGCACAAGGGCGAGAAGCTGGTGATCTATCACTCGCAGACCGGCAAGGAAGCGGTGGGGCTGGCGAGCGTGGTCTCGGTCGACCCGTCGGATAAGAAAAACCCGGTCGTGCGGATCAAGGCGGGGCGGCGGTTCAAGGCGCCGGTGCCGCTCGCGGCGATGCGCGAGGCCGCGGTCTTCACCGACTCGCCGCTTTTCCGGCAGTTCCGGCTGTCGGTGGTGCCGCTCACGGAAGAGCAGTACGAGTTCCTCGCCCATGCGGACAAGCACGCCTGACGTAGACTCACGGATGTGCAGGTACGGCACTTACTAGTGCCGTTGAAACGGGGAAGCCGGTGCGAATCCGGCGCTGTCCCGCAGCGGTGATGGGGAGCGGCGAAGCTGCCCTCAAAGTCCGAATACCGGCCTGCGCGCCGCCGACGCGGATGCCGCGGGTGTGCGCCTGGAGCTCGC
>CAXTTW010000365.1:0-2986 GCA_964247255.1 uncultured Acidobacteriaceae bacterium | reverse complement strand
ATCCAGTACGGCGAGGGCTCCGGTGCCGCCCAGCCGTCCATCAGCCCCATCGTCCCCTGCAAGCCCTGGTACTCGTCCCGGCAAGGGTCGCACCCGGCCAAATGCTGCCGCGCTTCCATGGGGGCCGCCGCCGGCTCGAACAACAGATCGGGCATCGCCCGCCGCATCGCTTTGCAATCGAAGTTCTTCATCGCTTCCCTCACACGTAGCCCTTGAGCCGTTCGCGCAGCGTCTGGTACGCGCGGAACAGCAAACTCTTGGTCGCCGACTCGCTCAGCTTGAGCACGGCCCCGATCTCCCGGTAGTCCATCTCCTGGTACTTGTGCATCAGCACGGCCTCGCGCTGGCGCTCGGGCAGGGCCAGGACCGCGGCCCGGATGCCCGCCATGCGCTCGTCCCGCAGCATGTCCTGCTCGGCGTTGCGGCGCGCGTCCGGCACATCCGGAGTCGTGCCGGTCTCTGCGTCGGGCTGGTCCAGGTACACGCTCGCCGAGGCTCGCTCGTGCTTGTGGTCCCGCGCGTGGTTCACGCCCAGGTTGGTCGCGATCCGGTACAGCCAGGTCGAAAACTTGGCCTCCGCCCGGTAGCTCGCGCGCGAGCGGTACACGCGCAGGAAGACCTCCTGCGCCAGCTCCTCCGCGATCGCTTGGTTGCCGGTCATGCGGAACATGTAGTGAACGATCTGGCGGCGGTACTTCTCGATCAGATAGCCGAAGCCCGACTCGTCTCCGTCGCGCACCCGCAGCATGACCGCAGCGTCGGAGTCGTCCTCGGGGGCTGCCGCCCTAGGGACCGCGCCCGGCGTCGCGACCCAGCCCGGACTGTACACCGCCGCGTCCATATCTTCCTGAACACCGTCCCGCGGGGAAGGTTGCGAACCCGCGCGCGAATCTTCACCTCCGCTTAAGCCGTGCTTGCCGTCGCCGGGGGGTGCTCCGCTGGAAGAAGGCTTCATCCGCCCCTGATTGTACCGGCTTGCGCCGGCATACGGACTGGCCAGGGAAGGTGCTCGATGCTATGCTTTCGAGAGTCGCTGGCCGCCTGCATATGGGGCTGCCGTCGGGCGCGGGCGCATAACTCAGCGGTAGAGTGCCACCTTCACACGGTGGAAGTCGTAGGTTCAAATCCTGCTGCGCCCACCATGCAACATAGCTTCGGCCTCCGCGAACAAGTCCTGCACGACCATCGGCGGGCTGGGGCGGTAGGGACGCGCCAGCCAGGCTTGCTCCCACAGGTCCAGCGAAAATTCCGTCCCACTCGACTGATCTTTAAACTGGGCCTCGAACCAGGCCCGCCAGCGCACGGCGTAATAGTCGCGGATGAGGCCCGACCACACGCGGCTCGCGTAGTCGGCCAGCTCCGGCCAGCCCCAGGTAGTGATGAGACGGCGAGCGTTCTCGTCGTAGTACGCCGCCTCGTCGGGAGTCGCAGCCCGCGCGCGCGCCGCGTCCACATACGTCTCGAGCCGACGGTCGGGGCGCAGGTTGAGCAGGGCGTCCATCCGGGCCAGCATCCCCAGGGCATTCTCCGCGTGGGCCCGGGCCGCCTCCGGCGCATGGCCGCGTATCGACTGCCCCGCCAGCGCCAGCTCGGCGTCGACGTACCCTCCCGCGGCTTGGACCACAAGCTCGATTAGGTCGTTGCGGTACAGCTCGCCCCAGCCCAGCTGCCCCGCGCAGGAGAGAAACAGCCGCGCCGCCTCAGCGAACAGCGGCCCGGAGTTGACCGAAACCGTCGCGGGTTCAAGCGACGGCTCCGCCTGCCAGGCCTGCTTCGTCTGCCACACATGCGCCCCGTAGGCGCTCGCCAGCAGCTTGCGCCAGGCCCCGAGCATGGCTTCGGGCGCGCCGCCGTACCGCGCCCGGCAGTAGCCTGGAATCCAGGCCGCGAGGTCGACTGGGCCGGCGCGCCAGCCCGCGTCGGTCATCAGTTCGTAAACGACTTCGTTGTTCTCGATGCCCTCCGGGCAGATGCCCCAGCCCTGGAGATTGCCGCGCGCCGGGTCGGCGAGCACGGCCGCAGGCTCCCGCGCCATGAGCGGAAGGTTTCCCTTGACGTTGTTGTTGCCGCCGAAGGTGTGCGCCATGCCATTGACCCACGGCTTGCCGCCGAAGGCTCCGGTGCGCCGCCAGGGGCTGGGCGCGAACTTGCTGCCCGGCGTGGGAACCAGGTCGTTCGAGTAGTCGAGGATAAGCATGCGCTCGTCGGGCACCCCGCGCAAGAGCGCCGCGACCGACCGTTTGTCCCAAAAGCCGGGCGGGAAGACGAAAGCCCAACCCTGCATGACCCACGTTCCTTCGGGGTCGCCGGCCTCGATTCCCGCGTACACCGTACGGCCGAACTGCTCCAGCTCGTCGTAGCGGTGGGCCTCGCTCACGGGTACGGGAAGCTCGTTGAAGGTGTCGGCCAGATAATGGCCGACCTCGCCGTACTCGGCTTTGTAGGCGCGGATGAAGCGACCGCCGATCTCCCGGTAGAGCGCCTCCTGCCGGGGGTGCAGCAGAAAGGTCCGGGTGGCGCGCGGGATGGTCTTGAACTCGCCCGGCAGCCACAGCAGCGTCGCGGCCTCAGCCTCGGGCCGCACCCGCAGGAAGCCCTGCGGCACAAAGCCCGCGAACCCGGGCGCGACCGGCGTCATCCCGAGCGCGCGCATCCGGTCCAGGATTCGGCGCTGGAGCACGCGGCGCTGCTCGACCCAGTGGGCGGGCAGGGGGCCGTCAAAGCCGTCGATGTTGCCCATGCGGTGCCCGGGCAGGTGCGCGGGACCGGTCGAGGCCGCGTCGATCTCCTCCTGCGTGAGGCCCAGGCCTCGCCACACCTGCCCCCACACCCACTCCTGGCCTTCAAGCGCGAGCGGCATGGTGATGCCGTGCATCGCCATCCAGTCCAGCTCGCGCTCCCAGCGGGGCCAGTCCCAGAAAGCCATGGTGTAGCCGTAGGTGCAAGGGTTCAGGTATTGGACGTGGCGGTAGGGGCACACCACGCG
>CAXTTW010000364.1:0-2995 GCA_964247255.1 uncultured Acidobacteriaceae bacterium | reverse complement strand
CGATGCCCTCGCTTTCCCTCGCAACCGAGCTCCAGTTTGTCAAAGGGGTGGGTCCGCGCATCGCGGAATCGCTGAAGGCCAAGGGCGTGCTCACGGTCGAAGACCTGCTGCACAGGCTGCCGTTTCGCTACGAGGACCGTTTGCACCCCGTCCTATTTTCCGAGCTGCGCGCGGGGGAGATGGCCTCCGTCATCGGCGAGGTGCGGAGCAGCGTGCTACTGCAAACGGCGAAGATGCCGATCTTCGAGCTGACCGTGGGGCAAAACCTGCAGACGCTCAAGTGCATGTGGTTCCGGGGCGCGTGGCTCAAGGACAAGTTCAAGCCCGGGCAGCTGGTTGTGGCCTACGGGCGCGTGGAGGCATCGCGGTCCGGTGTGGGCTACAAAATGATTCAGCCGCAGGTGGAGATCCTGCCCGAAAAGGCCGATGCCGATTTGGTGGAAGTGGGGCGGATCACCCCGGTGTACGAAACGCTGGGCGGCCAGCGTCTGGGGACCAAGTGGCTGCGCAAGGTGCTCCATACCGTGCTGACCGATCTGGGCGACCGCGTGCCGGAAACGCTTCCGTTCGAGATGCTGGTGCGCCTGGGGCTGCCCGGCCGCGCGCGGGCACTCCATGAGGTGCACTTCCCCCCGGCGGGCACGCCCATGAGCCTCCTGACCGCCGCGCGCACGCCCGCGCAGCAGCGGCTCATCTTCGAGGAGCTGTTCTTTCTGGAGCTGGGCCTGGAGCTGAAGCGGCGCAAGCAGCGCGAACAGTCCGGCATCGCGTTCGCGACCGACGAGCGCGTGCGCGCTGCCCTGCGCAACCTGCTCCCGTTCAAGCCGACGGCGGCGCAAAAGCGGTCGCTGGCGGAGATCGCCGCGGACATGCGCAAGCCCACCCCGATGCGGCGTCTTCTGCAGGGCGACGTGGGCTCGGGCAAGACGATCGTCGCCGTGCAGGCAATCCTGATCGCGATCGAAAACGGCTACCAGGCCGCGCTGATGGCCCCGACGGAGATCCTGGCGACCCAGCACTACCTTTCCGCGCGCAAGCTGCTCGAAAAAGCCGCCGAGGCGGGTGGGCGCGCGTACCGGACCGTGCTGCTGACAGGCTCGCTGGATCCCGCGCAAAAACGCTGGAACCGGCAGCGGATCGCGAACGGCGACGCGGACCTGGTGATCGGGACGCACGCGCTGATCGAGGACAAGGTGGAGTTCGCGAAGCTGGGGCTGGTGGTGGTCGACGAACAGCACCGGTTCGGCGTGCTGCAGCGGTTCCGCCTGATGCGGAAGCCGGGCGCGGCGGAGCCGGACCTGCTGGCGATGACCGCGACACCCATCCCCCGGACGCTGGCCCTGACCCTGTACGGCGACCTGGAGGTAAGCGTGCTGGACGAGCTGCCGCCGGGCCGCACGCCCGTGGTGACCCGCCAGGTGACCGACGAGCGCGCGGACGAGGTTTGGGGGTTCGTGCGGAAGGAGGTCGCGCGCGGGCGCCAGGCGTATATCGTGTACCCGGTCATCGAGGGGCCGAAAACCGACCAGCCGGAGCTTGAGTTTCCCGCCATGGAACCCCCGCCGGCACCGGCGAAGAAGCGCGCGAAGGCGAAAGCCCCCCTGTTCGCCGGGCTCCCCGAACCGCCCGCTCCCCCTTCCGGCACCGGGTTGCGATCGGCCACCGAGATGTACGAGGAGCTACGCCACGGAGCTTTGGCGGGTTTGCGCCTGGGCCTGCTGCATGGGCGCCTTCCGGCTGACGAGAAGGACATCCAGATGCGGCGGTTCGCGCGCGGCGAAATCGACGTGCTTGTGTCGACCACTGTGATCGAGGTGGGGGTGGACGTGCCGAACGCGACCACCATGGTCATCGAGCACGCGGAGCGGTTCGGCCTGTCGCAGATGCACCAGCTGCGGGGGCGCGTGGGCCGGGGCAGCGCGAAATCCTACTGCATCCTGATGACGGGCGCGCGCCCCGCCGAGGCTTCCGCCGAGCGCCTGGCCGCGATGGTGCGCACCCAAGACGGCTTCGAGCTGGCGGAGCTGGACCTCCAGCTGCGCGGGCCGGGGGAGTTTTTCGGGACGCGCCAGTCCGGGCTGCCGGACTTCCGCGTGGCTTCGCTGATCCGCGACCGCGCCCTCCTGGAGCAAGCCAAGGCCGAGGCCCAGCGGTTCGCCGCCGACCCCGACGGCGAAGCCGGCCCGGAGGAAAAAGCGATGGTATGGGCTGCCCTGCGGGAAACGTGGCAGCGCCGTTACGGGCTGGTAAACGCGGGCTGAGCTGCGTCAGGCCGCTTCGCGCGTCCCCCAGCTTTGGTCGCCCAAGAACTCTTCCCCGCCCTCGGCGGCGTACAGGGTCAGGTGGACGCGCACGGGCAGCCCCTCAGCCTCAGCCCCGGCGTGGCGCGTACATTCCCACAGGCTGGTCAGCTGCTCGTGCGCGTCGGTGCTCAGCTGCACGCCCATGCCCACCAGCAGCCCGTACACCTCCAGCGAGTACTCCCGGGCAAACTCGAAGTCGATGTCGGCGCAGCGCGCGCTCACCTCGCCCTTGGCCAGCACCCAGCCCCGGCAGGCGACCACCGCCGAGGCAAGCGGGTCCAGGAGGCCTTTGGGCGGGGTTGCGCAGGTTGCGATCAGGACCAGGTTCCACTCGTCGGCAGCAGTCTTCATGCTCCCTTCATCGTCCGCCCGCGGCTTTTCGTGAGGCCCTGGCCGCACAAATCCGGTTCTTCGAGCGGCTGCGGGAATGGGGGAGCGTAGCATGAGCCGATGATCGTGGGACTGGGAACGGATCTGGTGGAGGTGGAGCGGGTTCGGGCCGCGGTCGACCGCTTCGGCGAGCGCTTCCTCCTTCGCGTGTTTACCCCCGGCGAGCGGGCCTACGCTGCGCTGAAGCGAGACGGGGACCAAAACCTGGCCGCCCGGTTCGCCGCCAAGGAAGCCGGGGCCAAGGCGCTGGGCACGGGGCTGAGCCGGGGCGTGGGCTGGCGGGAGTTCGAGGTGGTGCGCGC
>CAXTTW010000363.1:0-3000 GCA_964247255.1 uncultured Acidobacteriaceae bacterium | reverse complement strand
ATCATTTCGAGGTCGAAGCGGGTGCGCTGGTGGATGCGCTGGGCCTCGACCATGCGGCCCTGCGACTCGAGCTCCTTTTCCCACTCCTCGAGCTCGGCGAGGATCGTCTCGATGGCGGTTTTCTTACGCTCCGGCTGCACGACATAGTGGCTCTTCGGGTAGATAGGCAGACGAGCGTATTTCTTCAGAACGGTCCCGAACAAAGGGTCGATCTGCGACAGCCCATCCACTTCGTCCCCGAAAAGCTCGATCCGGTAAGCATTCTCGTCGTAAGTGGGGAAAACCTCGATGACGTCGCCGCGGACCCGGAACGTCCCGCGCCGGAAGTCGCCGTCCGTACGCTCGTACAGGATCTCGACCAACTTGCGGGTAATATCCTCGCGGCGAATCTTTTGCCCCTGCTCCAGAAACAGCAGCATGCCGTAGTACGCCTCAGGCGAGCCCAAGCCGTAGATACAGGAAACCGATGCGATAATGATCGCATCCCGCCGCTCGAATAAGGAGCGCGTCGCCGAAAGCCGGAGCTTGTCGAGCTCCTCGTTAATGGTCGCTTCCTTCTCGATGAATAAGTCGCCGGCCGGGATATACGCCTCCGGCTGATAGTAGTCGTAGTAGGAGACGAAGTACTCGACCGCATTGTTCGGGAAAAACTGCTTGAACTCGTGAAACAGCTGGGCAGCGAGCGTCTTGTTGTGCGCCAGGATCAATGCCGGACGGTCCAGGGCCTCGATGACCTTGGCCATGGTGAAGGTTTTGCCCGAGCCGGTGACGCCGAGCAGCACCTGATGTTCCTCGCCGGCCCGGCAGCCCTCCACCAGCTCCGCGATGGCGCGGCCTTGGTCCCCGCGCGGCTCGTAATCGCTTACCAGCTCAAAGTCCATTCGCCACCCCCAAAACCTCGGTCCATTCGGATGCCGCATCGACGACCGCATCCACCAATCCACGCGCTTCCATGTCCGCGATGGTGTGCGGGGAAAGGCCGTACCGGCAGCCCAACGACCATGTCCCGGCTGCCCGCGCCGTGCGGATGTCCACGTCGGAGTCGCCGACCATCACCGTCTCCTCCGGCCGCACGCCGGCTTCGGCGATCAACCGCAGCAGGCCTTCCGGCTCGGGCTTTTTGGTCGCGAAGCTGTTGCCGCCGTAGATTTCGAAGAAGAACTCCGCCAATCCGAGCCCCCCGCAGATTTCCTTCGACGCCCGGACCGGTTTGTTGGTCAGCACGGCCTTCTTCCCCGGCAGCCGCCGGAGCTGATCCAGAATGCCGGGGTAAGGAAGCGTGTGGTCCAGCAGGTGCTCCCGGTAGTAAGCCAGGAAGGCCTCCAGCGCGGGTTCCGCCAGCGCCGGGTCGGCCCCCTCGGCCTCCAGAGCGCGCCGCACCAGCATGCCCGCGCCGTCACCGATGTAGGAGGCGATCTGCTCCGGCTCCTGCCCCGGCAGGCCGAAGCCGCGCAGCGTCGCGTTGACCGCCTCCACCAGATCCCGTTTCGAGTCGATCAGCGTTCCGTCCAGGTCGAAGACGAGCAGCTTGATCTGCCCTGCCGGAATCGACCGCAGCGTATGTACCATCCTTCCATCTTATTTGACGGTGATGTTGCCGGACCCGGTCGTGACCCGCACCGTAGGTCCGCCTCCGTTCGCCTCACCCACAAGGTGCTGCTTGTCGCCCCCGCTTGTCTGCTTCAGCCCGCCGCCCGCGTAGCTCAGGCCGCCGGAGCCGGTGGTCGCGTTCAGGCTCATCGGCGCGCCGCCGGTGTCCACCATCGCATTGCCTGAGCCCGTTTCCACCTTCCAGGCGGCCAGCGGCTTGCCGCTCACCTCCAGGTCGCCCGAGCCGGTATGGGCCCACAGCCCCGCTTCCACGTGGCGCAGCTTGATGTTGCCCGACCCGGTTTGCGCCTTCACGTCGCGCGCCGAAAGCATGGTGGCGTCGATGTCGCCGGAGCCGGTCTCGAGCGAGACCCGATCGCTGAGGCCCGAGCCGCGTACGTTGCCGGAGCCGGTCTTGAGCTCCACCGGGCCGCCGTTGTCCTCGACCCGCACGTCACCCGAGCCCGTGTTCGCGCGCAGGTCCGTGCCGCGCGGCGTGGTGATCTCGTAGTCGATGCTGATGTTGTTCTCGTTGAAGTTATGGCCCAGGCTGATGATGTTGCCCGCTACGTTCAGGGGCGGGTTCGCGACCACCTGCTTCACGCGCTCATCGGCCTGCGCATCGCTGCCTCCAAACCATCCGCCGTGGCCCGCGTGGACATGACCCACGATGTGGACCGAATCGACCGCGCCCGCGGAGACGTGGATGTTGCCGGACCCCGTATCGACCGCCAGAAGCACCGGCCCATTCACGTTCAGCGTTCGTTCAAAGGTCCCATCCGCCGCTAAAGCCGCCGGAACTGCTATCACCGCCATCGCCAATCCAAGAAGCACCTTCATCACGCCCACCTTCCTCTTCGCGAAAAGGGGTACGCGCGCCGACCAAGAAAAGTTCCTCCACCCTTCACCCTTCACCCTTCGCCCTTCGCCCTTCGCCCTTCGCCCCCGCATCCAAGCCCGCACATGGCCGCCCTGCTCCTCATACGCCTCGCCGCCATCGCCGCGCTCATCCTAGCCAACGGCTTTTTCGTCGCGGCCGAGTTCGCGCTGGTCTCCATGCGCAAGTCGCGGCTCGAAAAGCTGCTGGCCGACGAGGTCCCCGGCGCGCGCGCGGTGCAGCGGCTCCGCGAGCGGCTCGACGACTTCCTCCCCGCCGTCCAGTTCGGCGTAACCCTGGCCTCGCTCGCTCTGGGCTGGATCGGCGAGCCGACCGTGGCCGCTCTCATCTCGCCCTATCTGCCGTCGATCGTCTACGCTCACCTTGTCGCCGCGGCGCTCGCCTTCCTGTTCATTACCTACTTTCACGTCCTGCTCGGGGAGCTCGTCCCTAAGTCGCTGGCCCTGCGCCGCGGCGACCAGATGGCCATCGCCATCGCCGCGCCGATGCTGGCCTTCATGCGGCTCACGCGG
>CAXTTW010000362.1:0-3002 GCA_964247255.1 uncultured Acidobacteriaceae bacterium | reverse complement strand
CTGAGGAGCGAAGCGACGAAGGACCTGCTTTTGTGGTCGCGCGCAAGCGAAGCAGGTCCTTTGCTTCGCTCAGCATGCCCCAAGACTAATTTTCCCGCTCCTCAGCTTTGAGGTGTCAAGCCGTGGAGCGCACCCAGTGCTCCGGCCCGCACGCATGGAGCGTTCCCGCGCGCCACGAGGCCTCGCCCCCAAGCGTCGCGAGGGGGGCATCGAGCGGCGTTTGCATGGTGGGCACGGCGCGCAGCAGCGCCTGCGTGTACGGGTGGCGCGGGTTGCGAAACAGCGCGGCGGCCGGGGCCGTCTCGAGCAAGACGCCCCCGCGCATGACCGCGACCCGCTCGGCTACCTGCGACACCACCGCGAGGTCGTGCGAGATGAACAGAAAGGCCAGCGAGTACTCGCGGCGCAGGCGGGCCAGCAGCTCCAGGATCTGCGCCTGCACCGTGACGTCGAGCGCGGTGGTGGGCTCGTCGGCGATCAGGAGGCGCGGCCGGTTGATCAGCGCCATCGCGATGAGGATCCTTTGGCGCTGGCCGCCGGAGAACTGGTGGGGGTAGTCGCGGGCGCGGCGCGGCGGATCGGGAAGGGCGACGGTGTCCATCGCCGCATGGACCTGCTCACGGACTCGTTTTCTGGGCAGCCTGGGCTGGTGCGCCGCCAGCGCTTCGGCGATCTGCGCGCCCACCGGCATCACCGGGTTCAGGGCTGTCATCGGTTCCTGGAAGATCATGCCGATGGCGCTGCCGCGCAGCTTCCGCATCGCTTCGGGGTCGAGCGCCAGCAGGTTTTGGCCCTCCCACTCGATTGCGCCCGTGATTTCCGTGTTCGCGAGCAGCCTGAGAATCGCGAGCGCGGTCACGGACTTACCCGACCCGGACTCCCCGACCAAACCCAGCGACTCGCCGGGCTCGATGCCGAGCGAAAGCGAATCGACGGCGGGCATGGGCGCTCCGGCGAAGCGAATGGACAGGTCGCGCAAGGCGAGCAGGGGCATGCTGGTGATGGTAGCAAGCACGCGCCGGCTGCCGCGTTCCTTTCAGGTCGCTCCGGCGCAGGTAAGACGGTGGGAGCCGGGCTACTTCGACCGAACCGCGATGACCTCGATCTCGACCAGCGCCCAGGGCGCGGCCAGGGCGGCGACCTGCACGGCACTGCGAGCGGGCTTGTTGGGTTGGGCGGCCGTGCCGAAAAACTGGGTGTACGCGGCCTGCAGACCGGGGAAGTCCAGCTTGTTGCCCTTGGCGGGGTCGCCCGCCAGGAAGACGGTCATCTTGACGACGTCCTTCATGTCCAGGCCTTGCTCCTTGAGCAAAGCCTGGATTTTAGCGAGCGCGGACTTAGATTGCGCTTCGGTATCTCCATAGCTCGGGGTGGCGGCGCTGGGGTCCACGGGAGAGGCGAGCTGGCCGCTGAGATACAGCGTGTCGCCGGCCCAGACGCCCGCGGCGATCGGGGATTTCTCGTTCGGCTGGAGGTGCTTGACGGCGACCTGAGCGTGGACGGCGAGGGGCAGAGCGAGGAGAACGGCGAGATATCTCAACGGTGAGAGCTCCAGTGGTTGGGTAATCGCTGCGCTTAGGATGACCCCAGCTTCGGAGACGAGGGGGACGAAACGAGCCGAGCTGCCTGTGCGCGGCCGGCAATCATCCGCAGCGCCCGCAGAGAGCTGAGAGCAGCCCCTTCCTGCCAGCCCACGATATGGCTGCAATGGTCGCCCGCGAAATGGAAGGGTCCGTCCGGGGTGATCAGGGTTTCGTAGCCGCGGTTGGTTTCGGTCGCGGCAGCGGCCGGGCGGGTAGGCGCGCCTTGCTTCGAAACCCCGGCACCGGGCGCCTGCGACTTCGCCGTGCTGGTGAGCGGTGCGCGGAACCTATCCTGCGCGCGGCCTTCGCCGGGCCCGTACGTCATGATCCAGGACCCGTGGTTATGCGCGACGTGACCCCACCCGACATAAATCGGCTTTTCGAGCTCCTTGCCGCGCCCGGGGTGCAGGCGCTCGATGGAAGCGCGGCTGGCCGTGAGCTTCTCGTCGAGCGAGAGCTTGTCGAAGTCCTGCATGCGCTCCTCGGTGTAGCCGCTGACCAGCACGCCGCGCGGCGAAAACAAACCGCCCGAAGGGAACCAGACCGGGCTCGGGCCCTCTGAGACGAACTCCAGGCCGCCGTAGATGTTATCGTCCACTTCCCAGAACCGGCGCGACTCCCACGCGATCTTATACGCATGCGCATAGGTCGCTTCGTCGATGACCTTCTTGTAGGGCGCGGAAAAGTCGTTCGGTATGCCCTTCAGCATGGTCAGCGGCAGCGCGCAAATACAGTAGGCGGCCTCCAACTGCTTTGGGCTGCCCTTTTGCGTGTAGCCGATCCGCACGCCCTGCGCCGTGCGCCGAACCTCCGTCACCGGCGCGTCGTACCGCACAATGGGTCCGAGCGACTTGGCGAACGCGTACGGGATGCGGTCCATGCCGCCGACCGGTTGAAACATGGTGGCCTGCATGTCGAAGGCTTCCTCGAACAGGATGCCCTGCCAGAAGTCGGCGGCGAGCAGGGTGTGCATGTCGACCGGGTCCGCCAGCACGCCGGAGTCGTCGCCCGCGCCCGCCGGCTTCTTATAGCCCGCACGGTCGCTGCCCGTGTACTTACCCGCTTCGTCGAGCGGCCCGTACACGCGCAAAAAGGCCAGCATCCGCTCGCGGTCCTCGGCCGAAAAGTCGGCGTCGAGCGCGCCCGAGCTCATGGATTTGAGCAGCAGCTCGGAGACGTGGCCGCGCGTGTCGTTGACGACCTGGCGCTGCACGAAGGGCGCGCCGCCGTTCACCTTGTCGTTTTGGACATGGCTGGACCGGGTGGTGTTGATCTCGACCTCGAGCGGGACGCCGAGCTTGCGGCAGTAGCCGAGGATGTTGGTGTGGATGGACGGCAGGCGCGCCGGACCGACGTTTTGATAGTGGCCCGCGTCGAAAGCGCAGCGCTGCGTGGGCATGCCCGCGAGCTCGATCACGT
>CAXTTW010000361.1:1577-3003 GCA_964247255.1 uncultured Acidobacteriaceae bacterium | reverse complement strand
GGCCATAAGGGCGAAGCGCGCATACCCCTGCGGGCCGGGGTGCGCCCGCGCGGGCTGCTGCTGCTGCGCGGCGCGACACTTTCGCCCGAAAGCCTGGAAACGGTCAGCGGCCTGGTTTCAATCGCTTTCGACCGCGCACAGGCGCTCGAGGACGCGGCGCGCAGCGAAGCCGCCAAGAAAAGCGAGCAGCTGCGCACGCTGGTGCTGGACTCGATCACCCACGAGCTGCGCACGCCCTTGACCTCCATCAAGGGCGCGGCCAGCGCGCTCCTGTTCGCGCCGGCGATGGGGGAGCCGAGCCGGCGCGAGCTGCTGAGCATCATCGACGAGGAAAGCGACCGGCTCAACCGTCTGGTAAGCCAGGCGGTGGAGATGGCCCGGCTCCAAGCGCACGAGGTCCGGATGAACTTCGCTCCGGTCCCGGTTGAAGCGCTGCCGGCACACGCCGAGGAGGCGTTGGCTGCCGCGCGGGCGACACACGCTTTGCGGGTCGACCTGCCCGCGCTGCCGCCGGTGCTGGCCGACGCGGAGATGATCGGCAAGGTGCTCTCGAACCTGCTCGAAAATGCGAGCAAGTACTCGCCGGCGGGCTCGCCGATCACGGTCACGGCGCGGGAGCGGGACGGCGCGGTGCACCTCAGCGTGGCCGACCGCGGCATCGGCATCGATGCCGCGGAGCAGCCGCTGGTGTTCGACCGGCTGTTTCGCTCGCGCACGCAGGCCGGGGTGACGCCGGGAACGGGCATGGGTCTGGCCATCAGCCGGGCGATCGTGGAGTCGCATCACGGCGTCCTATCGGTCGAGAGCAGACTGGGCGAGGGCTCGACGTTCACCTTCAGCTTGCCTGTGGCCGGCGGTACGGAAGTACTCTTGACGTCGCGTTCTTAAAACAGTAAGAATCGAGGGGACCGCAGGAGCTCACCGCCTTGACGACACCTCTTTCCATCCTCGCTCTCCTGCTGCTCGCGGCCGCTCCGGGCCGGGCTCAAGAGCAGACCCTGCGCCTCGCGCCCGCGTCTTCGTCCGTGCACTTTGAACTGGGCGATGTTCTGCACGCGGTCCACGGGACCTTTCGGGTGCGGGAGGGCGTGATCCGGTTCTCGCCCGAGAGCGGCCCCATGAGCGGGACGGTCGCGGTGGACGCGGCCAGCGGCAACAGCGGCAACGGTTCGCGCGACAAAAAGATGACCAACGACGAGCTGAAAGCCCCCACCTACTCGACGGTGATCTTCGCGCCCAAACGCCACACCGGGGCGATTCACTCATCGGGCGACTCGGCCATTGTGGTCGAGGGCACCTTCACCCTGCTCGGCACGCCGCACCTCATCACCGTGCCCATGCAGGTCCACATGGACGGCACGGAGTGTAAGGCGACCGGCAGCTTCACCGTCCCGTACGTGGAGTGGGGCCTCAAGGACCCCAGCAA
>CAXTTW010000361.1:0-1559 GCA_964247255.1 uncultured Acidobacteriaceae bacterium | reverse complement strand
TTCCTGCTGCACGTCGGCAAGGAGGTCAAGATCGACCTCGAACTGTTCGGCTCGCTCGGCGAGGGCAGCCGAAGCTGAAACAAGCGCGTCCCGCCCCGCCCATAGACTGGAGTCCTCCATGGCTGTTCCCGGCATCTGCAAACTTTCCGGCAAGTCCGCCGTGAGCGCCGCCCCGAAGGTGGGCAGGCGGGATACCGTGCGCGCGCGGCTCAAAGCGGCCTACACTGAAGGCTTGCCGGTCCCGAGCGAAACGGAGCCCTGCCTGGCCGCGGCGCTCGGCGGCACGCTCGCGCAGCCCGGGACCCTCCTGCGCGCGGAGCTCGCCTTTCTGACCGGGCGAGCTTTTGGCCTGGGCGACGAAACGGCTACCCGCCTGGCGACCGCGCTCGAATACTTCCATACCGCCTCGCTCATCCTTGACGACCTGCCCGGGATGGACGACGCAGCCATGCGGCGGGGCGCGCCCGCGGTGCACCGCGTGTATGGCGAGGGCACGGCGATGTTGGCCTCCCTCGCGCTGGTGAATCGCGCGTATGCCCTTATGTGGCAGGCGGCGGCCGGCACGGCGAGGCAGGGCCGCGCGCTCGGTTACCTGGAGCGCTACCTGGGCCTGGGCGGCCTGCTTGACGGGCAAAGCCGCGACATCCACGGCAGGGGCGCGGACCCGCAGCGGGTTGCGATCGGCAAGACGGTCGCGCTGCTCCGTTTGCCGCTGGTGCTGCCCGCGCTGCTGGGCCGCGCCGACGAGCACACGCTGCGGCTGCTCGACCGTTTGTCGCTGGCCTGGGGGCTGGCTTACCAGACGATCGACGACTTCGGCGACGTTCTCGACACGCCGGGAAGCCCGAAAACGGCCGGGCGCGACGCCGCGCTCGAACGGCCCAACCTGGCCCTGGCGCTGGGGCTTGCCGGGGCGTTCGCCCGTTTGCAGCGGCTGCTGGCGCTCGGCGACCGATTGGTGGCGCGTCTGGGCCGCCGCGAGCCGCAGTTATTCTTTCTGGAAGCGGTGCGGGAGCGGTTCGCCCGCGAAACCCGCGAGCTGGCCGGGAGCCCCCGGAGTTCGGAATGACCAACGCGGGCGTGTTTCTCCGGCTCCTCCTCACCAATCTCGGACGCCCCCGGGTGCGCCCCGCCATCAGCATCGCCGGTATCGCGTTCAGCGTGGCCGCCATGCTCACGGTCGTGACTGTGCTGCAAGGGGCGGTGGGCATGTTCGCCGGGCTGCTCTCGGCCGACAGCGAGTGTGTGGTCTTCGAGCGCAACGTGTCGGACCTGTTCTTCTCGAGCGTGCCCGATGCCGCGGTGGCGCGCATGCGCGGCTGGAGCACGGTCGAGCACGCGAACCCGGTGCTGTTCGGCGTGGTTTCGAGCCTCGACCACCCGCTTATCACCTGCTTCGGCGTGACCGCGGACGACAGCCGTCTGACCAAGGCCGTGTGGCTCGCGGGCAGCCGCGCGGCGTTCGGGCGCGGGGCCAATCAGGTGGCTTGGGGCGAGCGGGCGGCCGAGTTCCTCCCCGCGCGCGTGGGCAGCCGCATCGCCGTCGGCCACGGCATCTT
>CAXTTW010000360.1:0-3004 GCA_964247255.1 uncultured Acidobacteriaceae bacterium | reverse complement strand
ACTACGTAAATCTGGTGCCAGATGTACTTCGCCGAAGCATCGAACTCCGTCCCGATCCCATCTCCCCGGAACCCTCGAGCTGGCGCAGCCTGGAATGTTCCCCCCGCGCTGTTGTAGATCGCATCTCGCACCGTCGCTACGTGCAGACTTCCAACCTGCAAAAGCGCCTGCAAATCGCCCTTCGCTCCACGCAGCGGCGTTGCCGACAGGTTCAGCCGGTCCTGCTTGATATTCTGGAACCCGAACAGGTCCACCAACCCGAACGCATTGTGGTTGCTCGGGTACTGCTGGTCGTACGTGCTGATCCGGTTCACGTTCCGCTTTGTATTTCCCGTCGCGTAGTCGTATTCGCCCTCGATGTGCGGCTGCCAAGGCGTGGCCCGCGCGACCCACCCCGCGCGAATGATCCCGGCTCCCGCATGGATCGAGTTGCTGCTGTAACTCCCCCTCTGCAAATCCCCAGTGCCGGATGCCTGGAAGCCGAACGGCAAAACCGTCTGGAAGTAGCTCCCATACGTAAACTCCGCCTGCGATCCATACTGCCCCGTCTGGGCCCGCACTCGCGGGTTCGTTCTCACCAGCAAAAACGGCTCGATCAGGAGGTTGTCCGGCAGCGCTCGTAGATTGCCTTCCGTCGGCCGCGAGGACGTCTGCTGCGCGATCCGCGAAGGCACCTTCCCCCCTACCTGCGCTGGGTCCTGCTGCCCCAGCGTGAACTGCCCCACCACCCCATGGAACGTCAGCCCCGCCCCATGCTTGTCCAGGCTCGTCGGGAAAACCTGCACCACCGACGTCGTCCAGATATCCACCCGGTTTTTGTCCCCGATGCGCAAATCCGCGCCGTCCCAGGTCCGGCTGTTGTTGGTCCAGTCGCTCGGCCCCACCACCCGCTCATCGCCGAACCGCACAATCTGCCGCCCTACGAATAAATTTGACTTCTTGTACTTGAAGTCCGCGAACGTCTGGAAAAAATCGAACTGATCCCTCTGGTTCGCCGCCACGTCCCGCAGCGGCAGCCCCAGCGCATGCGTGTCCTGGAACTGCAGCTGCAGAACCAGCCACTTCGCCGGGATCAAGTCCACCGTCCCCCGCGCGCGCGTCAGCGTATAGAACCGCCCAAACCCGGGCCGCAGATTCAGCGCCGTTTGGTCCTCCAGCCGGTTCCTCAGCTCCCCGCTGAACTGAATCCAGCCCGGCAGCGCGTCCAGGTGGAACACGCGGTCCTTACCCTGCTGCACCGGGTACAGCTCCCGTTGACCGTATGCTGCTGTGCCGGCGCTCAACGAACATGCTGTTGCGCAAAGAAGGGCTGAACGAAAGAAAAAACGCATGAGTCTGAAGTTAAAAACATCTGCATATTCTTGGCAACGAAAAAGGCGTTTACCCAAAGGTAAACGCCTTTTCTTTCGGCTACCTCGCCCGGCCCGCGCCTAGACAGGCGTTACCACCGACTTCTCCTTCGGGATCTTGTCGATGAATGCCTCGCCTGTCCCGATGTGCTGGTCCACCAGACGCGAAGGCGTGTGCGCCAGCCACTGGTTTAGCGAGATATCCGAGTACTCCGCCGTCGGGAACACCTCCAGGAACACCAGATCGGTCGTTCCCGTGTTCTCCACGTAGTGCGGCTGCGAGCGCCCGACCGTCCCCACATCTCCTTCCGTGAAATCCATCGTCCGGGCATGGCCGCCCGCGCCAAAGATCGTCATCCGGCCCTCGCCCTTCACGTAGTACTGCCACTCGTCCGCGTTCGGGTGCCAGTGCAGCTCGCGCAGCCCGCCCGGCTTCAGCGTCACTACCGCCGCCGCGATATCCGTCGCTGGGAAGTTCTTCTTGTCGATGATCTTCACCATCCCGCCCGGCGTCTGCTTCGTCGGCTGGATGCTGTTCAGGAAAAACGCGAAGCTGTTCGGCACCGGCCCGGTCTTCGCGTACACCTGCTTCTTTTCCTCCTCGAGCGGCCGAGGCATGTCTCTCGGGAAAATGAACAGCTCCCGCTTCGGCACGTTCTTGAACATATCCGCCGAAACGCCGAAGTTCTTCGCCAGCACTTCCGGCGGCGTATGGTGCATCCAGTCCGTCAGCAGAAACGTCTCGAACTCGTTGAAGTTTCCATCGTTGAACACCAGCACGAACTGCGCCCCGTCCGGCCCCACGCCCTGGATCGAGTGCGGGACTCCTCCCGGAAACAGCCACAGGTCGCCCTCGTTCACGTCTTCCACGAACCCGCGCCCCTGGTCGTCCACCGCCGTGATCCGCGCCGAGCCCGCCGTCATGAACGCCCACTCCGAACCGACATGCCAGTGCAGCTCGCGCACGCCGCCCTTGATCAGCCGCATCTCCACGCCGGCCATCGCCTTTGAGGTCGGCATGTCCCGCACTGTCACCTGCCGTGTCCAGCCCCCCGCTTCCACGCGTTTGTGCGCGAACGCCATCGGGTACTTGAACGGCGGCTGCCCGCCCGAATCCGTCTCCGGCGGGTAACCCGAGTCGTTGTTCTGCGCCTCGAGCTGCGGATCCTTCGGCCCCGTCTCTTCTTCGTTCACGCCCTTGTGGTTGTCGTGGCTCAGGTCCACTGACTGCTGCGCCTTCAGCGCGATCGGTGCCGCCGCTGCCGCCGCGATCAACGCCGAACTGCGCCCAAGAAAGCGCCTTCGGCTCAACCCTGCCTTTTCGTCCTGCTCTGCCATGAATCCTCCTGTGTTCGCGCGCCGCGTCCTCTTTTCGGCCGCGCCGCCTTCTTCAACCCAGAACCCTCTCAGCCCCAGTCGTCCTGCCCGCTTCCCACTCTGGCCTTGACTCGGCTGGATATTGAGTCGCCACACAAACCTTAAAACAAGCTGAACTCCAGTGCTCGATCAAGAGCGTATTCCTTACCTTCATCGGTGCGCAAGCAAGCAAAATCCATTTCAAAGCCATCTTTTTCGCCCGCCCAACCCGGCAATGGCATTTAGCCGAAGATAGAGGCTATCCCTCGACTAAGCCGCTCACCCGCTTCGCGCTCGCC
>CAXTTW010000359.1:0-3005 GCA_964247255.1 uncultured Acidobacteriaceae bacterium | reverse complement strand
GTGCAGCTGCCCGATGGGGCGGTGCGGGAAGTCGCGGCGGGAACCACGCCGCTGGACGTAGCGCGGAGTATCTCCCCCAGGCTGGCCGAGGCGGTGGTGGTGGCGCGGGTGCGGCCGTTGCGGGCTCCCGAAGCCCAAGCGGAGAAGGACGCGGCGACCGAGGCGGGCACGACCGAGGCAGCCATGTACGGCGGGCAGGATGCCGGGGCCGAACGGCTCGTGGACCTGAACGAGCCGCTGCGCGAAGACGTCGCGCTGGCGCTGCTGAAGGAGTCCGACCCGGACGCGCTGCGGGTTTTGCGGCACTCGGCGGCGCACGTAATGGCGACGGCGCTCACGGAGCTTTACCCCGGAGTCAAACTCGGCCACGGTCCTGCCACGGATTCCGGCTTCTTTTATGACGTGCTGCTCGAGCGGCCGCTCAAGGAAGAAGACCTGAAGCTGATCGAAGGGCGCATGGCGGACATCGCGGCGCGCAACGAGCGGTTCGAGCGGGTGTGGGAGCCGCGCGAGACCGGCCTCGCGGACTACCGGGCGCAAGGCGACTTCATGAAGATCCACTTCATCGAACGCTTCACGCAGCCCGGCGAGGAGATTTCGCTCTACAAGAATGGAGAGTTCACCGACTTCTGCCGCGGCCCGCACGTGCCTTCGACCGGACGGGTCAAGGCGTTCCGTCTGCTGTCGCTCGCCGGGGCGTACTGGCTGGGCGACGAGCGCAACCCGCAGCTCCAGCGCATCTACGGCACCGCCTTCTTCTCGCAAAAAGCGCTCGACGAGCACTTCCGGCACCTCGAAGAGATCGCCCGGCGCGACCACCGGACGCTCGGCAAGCAGCTCGACCTGTTCTCGATCCAGGAGCTGGCCGGGGCGGGTCTCGTGTTCTTCCATCCGAAGGGCGCGACCGTCCGCCGCATCATGGAGGACTGGATGCGGGAGGAGTGCGTGCGGCGCGGGTACGAGCTGGTGTACACGCCGCACGTGGCGCGGGTAAACCTGTGGCAGACCAGCGGGCACGAGGGCTTCTACGCGGCCAACATGTTCACGCCGATGGAGCTGGACGACGCGGACTATCGCATGAAGCCGATGAACTGCCCGTTCCACATCCTGATCTACAAAAACTCGCCGAAAAGCTACCGGGACCTGCCGGTGCGCTACGCCGAGCTTGGGAATGTGTACCGGTACGAGCGGTCGGGGACCATGCACGGCCTCCTGCGCGTGCGCGGATTTACGCAAGACGACGCGCACATCTTCTGCACTCCCGACCAGATCGAGGACGAGGTGGTGGGGTGCATCGAGTTCGCGCAGACTGTGCTCGAAACCTTCGGCTTCAGCGAGTTCAAAGTCGAACTCTCGACCTGGGACCCGAAGGACCGCGCAACCTATGCCGGTTCCGACGAGAACTGGGCGCGGGCGACCGGCGCGCTCGAACGGGCGCTCGAGCGGAAAGGCATCGCGTACACCACCGTACCCGGCGAGGCCGCCTTCTACGGGCCCAAGATCGACATCAAGCTGGTGGACGTCCTGGGACGGCTCTGGCAGCTGAGCACCGTCCAGTTCGACTTCAACCTGCCCGCGCGGTTCGAGCTCGAGTACGTGGGCGAGGACGGCGGGCGGCACCAGCCGGTGATGGTGCACCGAGCGCTGTACGGGTCGGTCGAGCGGTTCTTCGGCGTGCTCATCGAGCACTACGCCGGGGCCTTCCCGCTGTGGCTGGCGCCGGTGCAGGTGGGCCTCGTGCCGATCTCGGAGCGGCACCACGCCTATGCCGAGCAAGTGAAACAGGAGCTGGAGCGGGCCGGGCTGCGCGTGCAGCTGGACGGGCGCAACGAGAAGATGAACGCGAAAATCCGTGAGCTGGGCTTGCAGAAGATTCCATATATCCTCGTCATGGGCGACAAGGAGGCCGAGGCGGGCGCGGTAAGCGTGCGCAGGCGCGGGACGAACGAGAGCGCCTCGGTACCGTTGGCGGAATTCGCGGAGCGGGCGAAGAAGCTCATTGCCGGGCATGCGGTGGAGCTATAAGCTTCTGTCAGACCCGCCGGGAGGGCCCGATGGCGACGCCCACGTTGATTTCGGAAGAGGAGTACCTGCGCACGAGCTATGAGCCCGATGCCGAATTCGTGGACGGGGTCGTCGAGGAGCGTCCGATAAGAGAAGGCATCCACTCCGCCTGGCAGATGGCGATCGGAGGCTTCTTTTGGGTGCGCTCGGACGAGTGGGATGTCCGCGCGAGGCCGGAGCTGCGTACCCGCACCGGCGAGCGCCGCTATCGCGTACCCGATGTCGCCATTCTCCGGGCGGGGACGGAGCATGAACCGGTTGCCGTAACGCCGCCTTTGATCGCTTTCGAAATCCTCAGCCCGGAGGATCGTATCTCGCGCCTTCGCGTCCGTCTGGCCGACTTTCATTCCATGGGCGTCCCCGCGATCTATGTTGTAGAGCCCGAGCAGGCGGCGTTGATGCGCTGGGTGGACGGAGGATTGCCGGCGGTCGACCGAATTGTTCTCCTCGACCGTGAAATCCCTTGGACTGACATCAGCGCCAAGCTCCGATAGCGGCGAAGACAGTATGCTGACCCCATCCATCGTCCAAACAGAAGCGCTCCCCATGGCGAAGATCCACGCCCGCGTGCCTTCGCGGGAAATCCAGACCCACATGGGCGCGCTGGTTGCAGAGCTCGTCGAGGAGCTGCGGAAGCAGGATGTGCGACCCGCCGGACCTATGTTCACGCACCATTTCCGTCCGCCGGACGCGTTCTTCGACTTCGAGGTCTGCTTCCCAGTGGCCGAGCCGGTGCGCGCCTCAGGCCGCATGGAGCCGGGCACGTGGCCCGCGATGCGAGTGGTGCGGGCCGTGCATGAAGGCTCCTATGCGGGCCTGGTCGCGGCCTGGGGCGAGCTGATGGGCTGGGCCGGGCGCGAGGGTTTCGTGACGACGAAGGAGGCGTGGGAGCGCTACCTGGTCGGTCCCGGCACGGAAGCCGACCCGGCCCGCTGGCGCAC
>CAXTTW010000358.1:0-3009 GCA_964247255.1 uncultured Acidobacteriaceae bacterium | reverse complement strand
GTCGAACTCCGGCCGCAGCTCGTCGATCGTGCGCGCTTCGGATCGCAGCACCCCGAGCGCGACGCCCATCGCCGCCGTAACGCCCAGCGCCGGCGCGCCCCGCACGATCATGGTCGACACGGCATGGGCTACGTCCTCATAGGTCTTCGCGAGGAAGTGCGTTTCCTCAAGCGGCAGCTTGGTTTGGTCGAGGAAGCGGACGCCTTCCTGAGTCCATTCAAGGGTGGGGATCATGGGTTTAGTCTACCTTCGCCCAAGCGTGCGGCAAGTCTGGGTCAGGGTCACATTACCTCCCGGCGTTTCGGTGCTGAATCCGGCCCGATTCCGTCTAAACTGGTGACAAGCGCCGCGCCAAGCCCGCGGCCAGAGGTTTCCCGTGCGCCCCATCGTCTTCTTGCTCGCCATTGCTGCTTCCACGCTCCTGCCGTTCGCCGCCCGCGCCGCCCAGCTGGGCGAGGACGCCCGCGGAGCCATTCCCAAGGACATTCAGCAGCTCATCGTGGTCGACTATCGCGCTATGCAGAACTCGCAGGCCGCGCTCGACCTGAAGGCGCGGGTGCTGCCGCCTGAGATCAAGCAGCTCGAGGCGGCGCTGGCCAAGTCCGGCCTCGACTCTGGCCACGACGTGGAAGAGCTGGCCTTCGCGAGCTTCCGGCCCACGCCCGGCGACGACAACGCGCTCACCGTCGGCGTGGCGCAGGGCCAGTTCGCCCTGGCCGACATCCTCGCGGACTTTAAAAAGCGCAAGGTCAAGCCGGTGCTGTACCGGACCAACAAGATCTTCCCGCTGACGGGCTCGGGCATGCAGGTCGCCTTCGTGAACCCGACCACCATGATTTTCGGTTCGACCGACGCGCTCAAGGACGCGCTGAACGCCCGCGACGGCTTTATGCCCAACATGCTCTCAAACCAGCCACTCGTGCAGCAGATGGGCCTGGTCGACACCGAGCCCCTGTGGAGTTTGCTCGACGGCAAAGGCACGCAGATCATGATGAAGTCGGTCGTGGGCCAGGCCTCGCAGCTGGCGGACTTCGAGGCGATCCGCAAGCGCCTGGTGAGCTCGCGGTACACCATGAACTTCGACAACGGGGTCAAGTTTTCGCTCGCCGTGGTCACGCCGGACACCTTCTCGGCGGCCACCATGTCGAGCCTGATGAACGCGGCGGCGCAGTTTGAAAAGATCAGCGGCTCGGATGTCGAAAAGCAGGCCATCCAGAACACGCGCATCGCGTCGAGCGCCGGCACGCTGAACGTGGATTTCTCGTCTTCCGACTCGCAGTTCGCGACCCTGCTGCGGTCGTCGCTTTTTCAAAGCGTGGTGCGGTAAAGCGAGGGTGAAGGGTAGAGGGTGAAGTAAAAACCTCCTGAGCACGATTGTTTGCAGCCTTGTCTCTACCCTTCACCCTCCACCCTTTCCCCTCCATCCTGCCTTACCCCTTCCGCTCCAGAATCCTCGCCGTCACTACCACGCCGCTCTCGTTGTTGTGCAGCGTCATGGGGAAGGCGAGTACGTTCCACACCCACTCCTCGCCCTTGCGGGGCAGGTTCATCAGGCCCCGAAAGGTACGGTCGATGTAGGTTTCCCGCGTCGTCGCGACCCGCGCGACGATCTCGCGCCAGTCCGGGGCGAGCTCCGGCATCTCGTAGAACATGTTTTTACCGCGGAACCAGTCGCGCGGGCGCTCCAGAAGGCGCGCGCAGGTTTCGTTCACGTACTGCCAGTTGCCCCGGGCGTCCAGCACCTCCAGCACTACGTCGTCGCCCATCGCCATGTTGATGCGCGAGTAGAAAAAGTCGCGCGCGTCGACCATCACGGGCTTGCCCGCGCGCTTGGCCCGGAACGAGCGCAGGGCCGCCACCAGGTCGTCGACCGAACTGTACCCCTTGAGAAGGTGCATGTCCTCTGGGCCGCCGAACCGGCGCTCCAGCGTGGCGGACAGGATGATGATGGGTACTTCCGGGCGGTATTCCCGCAGCTTTTGTGCCACCTCGGTGCCGAATTTGCCCGCGCCCAGGTGATAGTCGAGCACCGCCACGTCGATTGCGTGCAGCAGGGCCAGTGCTTCTTCCACGGTCGAGGCGGTTTCGGTCTGGTAGCCGTGCTTGTGCAGGATGGTCGCGCGCAGCAGCAGGTTATCGACCTGGTCGTCGAGCAAAAGCACCTTGACCGGCGGTTGCTCCCCGTCCGAGACGGCGAGGATGTCGAGCAGTTCGGAGTCGGGCGCGTCGGACCAATCGGACATATCGGACATAGGCAGGGTAGATGCGGCTGCGCCTTACTTGCGCTGTAAATCGGCGGCGGTCGTCCGCTCCAGCTTGCCCAGCCGCCGCAGCGCCTCCGGCAAACGCGCAAAGGCCGCAGTGGCCCGGAGCCACTGCCGGTTGCTCATCGCAGGGTAGCCGCTGACGGTTTCCCCCGCCGGAACGTCGCCCGGGATGCCGGTCTGGGCCGTTGCCACCGCGCCGTCGCCGACCCTGAGGTGCCCCGCGACCCCGACCTGCCCCGCGAGGATGACGCCGCGCCCCACGTGGCTGGACCCGGCGAGGCCCACCTGCGCGCACAGCAGGGTGTTGGCTCCAACCGACGATCCGTGCCCGACCTGGACCAGGTTGTCGAGCTTGGCCCCTTCGGCGATCGTGGTTTCACCGATGCTCGCGCGGTCGACGCAGCTGTTGGCCTGGATTTCGACGCCGTCGCCGACCACCACCCGGCCGCTTTGCGGGATCTTGAACCACGCCCCCCGCGCGGCCGTCGCGAAGCCGAATCCGTCGGCACCCACCACCGCGCCATTGCCGAGTGTCACGTCGTCGCCCAGGATCGAGCCCTCGCGCACGACAGAGTGGGCATGGGCGAACAGGCGCGCGCCCGCCTCAACGTTCGGGTACAGGACGGAGTGGGCCAACAAAACGCTGCCCGGCCCCACCCGCGTGCCTGCCCCGACGACCGCATACGCCCCCACATGGCTGCCTTCGCCCACACGGGCCGACGGGTCGACGACGGCGGTCGGG
>CAXTTW010000357.1:0-3015 GCA_964247255.1 uncultured Acidobacteriaceae bacterium | reverse complement strand
CCACAGTGACCGGCAGCCGGGTACAGCTTGGGGGTGGGCCGCGAGCCGGTGGTGTGCCTGGTGGGCGACGGCGCCGCGCTTTACTCGCCGCAGGCCCTGTGGACGCTCGCGCACGAACGGCTGCCGGTCACTGTGGTGGTGATGAACAACCTCGAGTACAACGTGCTGAAGAATTACATGAAGGCGCAAACGCACTACCTGTCCGCGGCGACCAACCGCTTTCTCGCGATGGACCTGGTCGACCCGGCCATCGATTACGGGGCACTGGCGAAGTCGATGGGCGTACCAGCGCGCCGGGTCGAGCGGGCCGGGGAGATCGCAGCCGCGGTTGAGGCCGGCATCGCTTCCGGCGCGCCGAACCTGATCGAGGTCATGATCCGGGCGACCTAAGAAGGTGTGAGAAGTCGAGGGCAACAGGAAGATGGGTCATCCTGAGCGAAGCGAAGGATCTGCTTTTGCTTTTCTTTGCGCCGAAAAGCAGATCCTTCATCGCTCGCGCTCCTCAAGGTGACCCCTCTTTCAGGGCAGGCTTCTATGTGAGGAACTTCTCACACACCCTGTGAGGAAGGGCGGAGTTCCGGTCCCGCCCCGTCTCCGCATCGGGAACGCCGGGAATCAATCCGCCCGACCTGCGTTCTCAACAAAAGCGCGCCCAGGGAGGGCAATGAATACACCCCGGCAGATTTTCTTCGCCAGCATGGTCGGTACCGCGATCGAGTTTTTCGACTTCTACATCTTCGCCACCGCGGCCGTGCTGGTGTTTCCCAAGCTGTTCTTTCCCGCGTCCGATCCTTCCGCGGCGGTTCTGGCGTCGTTCGCGACCTTCGGCATCGCGTTTCTGGCCCGGCCTGTCGGCTCGGCGTTGTTCGGGCACTTCGGCGACCGGATCGGCCGCAAACGCACGCTGGTGCTCGCGCTCGCGACCATGGGCCTCTCGACCCTGCTCATCGGACTGCTCCCCACTTACGCCGCCATCGGGGTCGCCGCGCCCCTGCTGTTGGCGCTGTGCCGGTTCGGCCAGGGCGTCGGGCTCGGCGGAGAGATCGGCGGCGCGATCCTGCTGGCTGTCGAAAGCGCCCCGCCGAACAAGCGCGCCATCTACGGCATGTTTCCCCAGTTTGGGGCACCGGTGGGCTTTTTCTTCTCCGGCGGCACGTTTCTCCTTCTGTCGCGCTTGCTCACCGACCGGCAGTTTTTCGCGTGGGGGTGGCGGCTGCCCTTCCTGGCCAGCGCGGTGCTGGTGCTGCTCGGGTTGTATGTCCGAACCGCCATCCAGGAGACCCCTGTCTTCCAGGCGGCGGCCGCGCGGGCCGAGCAACTGCGGCTTCCCTTGCTCACGGTCGCGCGCAGCCACACCCGCGCGCTTGTAACAGGGGTCTTCGTTTGCTTGTGTACGTTCGTTCTTTTCTACCTCGTCACCGTGTTTTCGTTGTCCTGGGCTACCACTGCGCTCCACTACAACCGGGGGCGCTTTCTGCTGATCCAGCTGGTCGGGATCCTGTTTTTCGCCCTGACCATTCCCATCTCCGCGCTGCTGGCCGAACGGGGGCGCAAGCCGGTCATGCTGGGCGTCACGGCCCTGATCGGCTTGTTTGGCCTCGCCTTCGCGCCGTTGTTCACGGCCGGGCTCGGCGGCGCGACCGCGATGACCATCCTCGGCCTTGCGTTGATGGGTTTGACCTGGGGGCCTTTAGGCACCGTCGTTTCGGAGCTGTTTCCCACATCGGTCCGGTACACGGGCAGCTCGCTCGCGGTCAGCTTCGCGGGTGTTCTCGGGGCTTCGCTCGCGCCTTATATCGCTACGTGGCTGGCCAAGACCTATGGCCTCCAATCCGTGGGATACTACCTCACGGCCTCGGCCGTTCTTACCTTTGTTGCTGTTCTCCTGGTGCGCGAAACCAAGAGCTTCGACTTAGCCGTCGTGGAGCAGCTGTGAGCGTATGCCGGACTTACTCGTTCCGGGCGCAAACAATCGGGGAAGGTCCCATCGAGGTATGAAGCCGGGTCACCCTGGGGAGCGAAGCGCTGCCGCCGCGCTTAGGACGTCCCTACTTGGTGAGTCCTTCGCTAAGTACCCGGGAGCTAACTTACGCGCAGAAACCCGAAAAGGACCACCGAAAGCACGAGCAGACTTACCGCGAGATAGAACCAGTCGCGCTCGCCCGCAAAGGCGAACGCGGCGAACGCGACCCGCGCGATCGGCGTGGCGACCAGCACGAGAACTCCGAGCAGGACCAGCGCGGAGGGGTCGCCGTGCACCAGCGCCGTCCGGAGCGCGGGGGCCGAGCGCAGAGTTTCGGGCGCGAACACGCGATAGCTCACCGGTGCCTGCCCGCGCAGCAGAAGCACCCCGCCCGCCAGCACGCACGCCGATGCCGCGAGCACCCCGGCCCCCAGCAGGCGGCCCATGGAACAGGCCAAGCGGCTGCCGCTCACAACCGGCCCAGGACGCCGTTGAGCACCATCTGTGCCCCCAGGGCGAGCACGACAAGGGTGAACACCGCGCGCAGCGTGGGAATGTTCGCCCGGACGAGCCAGCGCGCGCCCAGCCCGGACCCGGCAAGCACGCCCAGAACGACCGGAAACGCGAGCCCCGGCGCAATGTAGCCGCGATGGAGGTAGATGCCCGCCGAGGCCGCCGCCGTGACCCCGATCATGAAGTTCGAGGTAGTCGTGGAAACCTTGAATGGGATGCGCATAACCCGGTCCATCGCCAGCACCTTGACCGCGCCCGAGCCTAGGCCGAGCAAGCCGGAAAGCGCCCCGGCCGCGAACATGGTCCCGAAGCCGCCCGCGATGCGGTCGACCCGGTAGGTGCGCTCGGTGACCCTTCCGGTGTGCTCGTCGCGGCAGGTGTAGGTACCGGACAGGCCCAGGCGGTCGGAGCGGTCGCGAGCGGCGGAGGAAAGGTCGTCGCCGCAGCCGTCCGGCCCCCCGCGCTGCCGCCACGAGAGCCAGGCCGACGCGAGACGCACCGCGCCGAACAGGAAGGCCAGCCCGCCCACCGGCATGCGC